>DASYVZ010000188.1:0-5543 GCA_035936515.1 Solirubrobacteraceae bacterium
GGCTTGTAGCGGCGCGCATGCGGGCGCCCCAGCCCGAGGCACCGGTACAGCGCGTCGAGGACGCGAGCGCGAGGTTGACCGTCGACGCGGCCGCGCGCCGCTCGACCTGCACGAGCGACGGAAGTCCCGGGCAGCGTGATCGCGCACTAGCGGCTCGGTCAGCGGGTCGCCCTGCCAGCCGTCGCATCGGGCGTCTCGGCCAGCCACGCGCAGTACACGCGGACGTTGCGCGCGTACTCCCGCCGCGAGCGGTCCGCCAGCGGCCGGCCGGCCAGACAGCGCTCGAACAGCACCGGCACCTCCGCGAGCTGCACCGAGCCGCTCAGCAGGCGGGTGAGCCTATTTGTCGCCGCGGCGGAAGCTCCTTAGCGCGAGGCCACGGACCCGGCTTGTCGCCGCGATCGCAGGTTCGGTGGCGACAAGGAGCAGCTACTCGCCGGATCTGCAGCCACGGATCGTCGGGCTTATCACCCGACCAGACCCTGGACCGGCAACTAGCTTTCCGGACGCGTGCCTTGCGCCAGCACGGCGAGGATCTCGCCGATCCGTTGCTGTCGAACAAGCGGGTGACGCATAGGTAGATCTGCGCGCACCTCGTAACGACCGCGATTTCCCTGCCGGTGCTTGGTGATGTAGCCGGCCTTGACTAGCTCGGCAACGATCCGGTGGGCGGCGCGCTCTTGGATCCCAACGCATTCGGCGATCTCGCGGATCCGCACGTCTGGGTCGCGTGCGACGCAGAGCAGCGCTAAGCCGTAGTTCGAGAGGAAGCTTCAGTCGCGCATAGACCAAATCTACAAGTTCTTGATGACGCGTAGATCATTGCACGTTGCCATTGACACGTTGCCATCAACATATAGGCTCGTGCAGGCGCGGGCCCTAGTAGCGCCCATCGCGGCCTGGCCGAACAGCTAGGAGGTAGGTATGTACTCAGGCAGGCGGCGGATCTTCTACACCAACGCGAAGCCCGCCCGGTTTCGGATTAGCGGCGTTCACAATCGAAAGGCAGGCGCACAGCATGATGGGCCGAAGGACGAGACACGTGTGTGCCGGGGTGGCGCTAAGCGCGTTCATCGTGACGGGGATGATGACGGGTATTGCTCACGCGCGCGGAGACGCAGAGCGCGCGCCTTCTCGGATGTCGGACGCAGCTGGTCTGGCGACCGCCGCTGCATCGGTTGATAGGTTTGCGCGGGTCAGCGAGACTCACACCATTACCTTTGATGATCAAGGGGCTCGGGCAGCGGGGGTATCGAAGCGTGACCGCCAGCTGGGTCGCGAAATGGTGGCGTTCGCTAACGAGGTACTTCGGAGCGTCAAGAGCCAGCGGGGGCTAGCAGGCGCCGCGCCGGCTTTGCGAAGGATGCCGGTTCTCAGGAAATACATGAAGAAAGCCACTGCCGCGGCCACGGTACGCTCTCGCAAGTCGCAGAACGGGCAACCAAGGCGGCCAAGGCTGCTCGCCCGAGCCGCCTTTGGCGACAACTTCGCAACGTACTACAACTGTGGGTCGTTCGCGTGGCCTAGGCCGAGCGTTGGCAAGCGCTGGGTTACGTGGTACAGGAGTGACCCCGCGGGAACGTTGCGGTCCTGGGGCTATCATCCCACGCCTGCTTCCGCCGGTGGCGGCTGGACCCGCGATCGGAGTTATCTAACGTGGCTCTGCGGGTGGCGGACCTATCGAGACCATGCGTATATCCCGGCCCGGAACCAGATTCGCGAGCAGAACTACGCCGGCTGGAGCCCACGAGGCGAACCGAACCCGGAGCTGTGGCGGGTGGGCCCATGGCCTTACGCAAGCTGGCCTGCGTACGTCTACTGGTGGCATAGCAGGTACTAAGGGCGGTGTTGATAGCGCCGGACAGCATGGAGCGACCGACGGCGCGGGTGGTAGTATCATCCCGCGCCGTCCGGCCGCCTCACGCGCCAAGGTGCTCGTTTACAGCTGGCGCGCCAGCGTCGGGTTCTGCGAGCCGCGACGCTGAAGCGTCCGATCCGAATGCGACTCCACGACGGAAAAGCGGCAAGCGCACCGGGACGCCCGATGTCATCGAGGGGTCATGCACCGACCGGCGACACGCTTTCGCGGTTCGTTCCGGGCTTCGGCTTCGGTCCGAAAGCATTGGCTCCCGCCAATGGCTAGACCGGCAATGGTCATTGCTCTAGTTCTCGTCACGGGAGCCGCCTCGCTCGGGGTCTTGCTGCTTGCTCGGGCCGGATCGGAGCCGCGAGCGTGCTCAGAATTACCTCCGGCACGCGTCCTCGCCGGGAAGATCGATGCTCTTCGGCAACTACAGACTGAGGTTAGGCACGTCGGGACGGGGGCGACTCTGTACCTTGATCGCGAGCGGTGTCCCGGCCGTGTTGAGCTAGTGCTCTACCACGCCGGCGCGAGTGACAAGGCGCAGCTTGAGGATTTGTGGCGTCGCTCTCTGCTTTCGGGCATCCCGATACGGTGGCGAAACGTCTAGGCTGTAGAACGACGGTGGAATGACACTGGCCGTCAGGCGGCGCCGACATAGTCAAGTCGCGTGATGTGGTGTAGGTGCTCGTCGGAGACGGTGTCAGCGGCTCAGGCTGCGGCGGGAGCTCGTCCACCGATCACCTCGCGCCGGCCGCTGTCGTGAACGGCGTAGGCGATCACCAGCGCCTTGGGGACGACGCGGCCGCGGTCGCGAACCTTCAGATGCTTCGCGTCGAGCCACAGGTAGGGTAGGCGCCTTCGAGCGGCCGGTCGCGGAACTGCTGTACGTGCTCCTCAAGGTCGCGGCACATCCGCGACACGCGGTCCTTGCTCATGCCGTGGATGCCGAGCTGCTCGACGAGCCGGTCGACCTTGCGCGTCGACACGCCGTTGACGTAGGCCTCCATCACCACGCTGACAATCGCCTGCTCACAGCGCCGACGCGGCTCCAAGAACGACGGGAAGCACGCTGGACCTGACCTGGTCCGCGGGATCTGAAGGTCGATCTCACCGACCCGTGTCTCCCACGCCCGCTGGCGGTACCCGTTGAGGTTCGTCACGCGCTCGGGCGTACGCTCGCCGCGCCCGGCGCCCGTGAGCGCCGCGACCTCGGCCTCCATCAGCTCCCGCACGACCAACCCGACCGCGTCGCGCAGCAGGTCACCATGCTCGCCGGCCATCGCGCGCTCGACGACATCGGCAGGGGTCATCATCCGGTCTTCGGCCATCGTGGTGCTCCTTGTTCATCGACTCCTGGAAGAGCCGACAAGCTTGGACACCGCGGTGGTCGGATCCACCTACCGGGCGCCCGCTACACCACTTCTACCGACGTGACCGCCGACATCTCGGAGATCGACGCGGGAGAGCGCCCCTTCCAGGCGAAAGGAGCAGGCAGCGAGTATCGCAGTCCCCGTGCGAGAGCGTGTCTCGGTCGCGCGGCGTCTTGATCTGGAGGGTCCCAGGTCGGTCTGCAGCGTCTTGGCCGTCTGGCCGTTGCGGAGATTGGGCCCTTGCGGGCGGCCGCCCGGCGGATGGCCGAGATGTCGGTCATCTCGGCCTCCAACGCGGCCTCGACGACGCGGCCGGCCAGCTGGGACAGCAGCCGGCCCGGGCCGGAGAGCTCGTCGGGTGACAGCCCCTTGACGGCATCCTCCAGCGCTCCTTGGGGCAGCAGGCCGGCGAGGCGGTCAACGACCTCCTGCGGCGCCCCTCGGCCTCAGGCTCGGCGCCCTCGGGCTCATCGACGAGCGCCTCAGCAAGCCGCGCCATCAGGCCCGCGTTGCGATCACGGCGAGAACCCAAGGATCGCCCACTGGACGGGCTCCACTCCGCGAGCTTCGGTCAGCAGGGTTTCATGCGACGCGCCGCAGAAGCGTCGGCGCCTATCAGCGTTACCCACCCCTTGACGATCGATCCCGGGCCAATGGTGTGGCACTTTCCGTCGAAGCCGCGATTGACGATGACCTTGCGCTTGACGGTGAAGCGGTGGCAGTTGCCGATCTGGTAGTGCCAAGTCTTCGGGACCGGGCCGCCGCCCGTGAAGAAGCGCGTCTTGAGACCACAGTTCCAAGGCGCTGCCGGCGCTGCTGCTGAGGCGGGAGCGACGCTGTTCGCAAATGGCAGTCCGGTCACCGCGACCAGACCGACAGCCACCGCCGACATCTTGCTCCTCGTCCTTCGCATCACGACTCCCATCAGTTGTGGATTGTTCCGCGCCGGGAGCGTCGCGCGGGGAAACCATTATCCAGCAGATCAAGACCAGAAACGATCCGGGACCCTTGGAGTTGCCGTCGGCTGTCAATCAGTACGTTGTTCGCGTACGAGGGAGCTGCGCCCTCTCGTCTTGCTGTCGCTCCAGAGTGCGTTGCTGGGGATGGTGAGCCCCGATTTGCGGGCCGTCGAAGTGTGGATCGAGGATCGGTCGGTGCGCGGGCGCTTCGCTTACGACGGCGAGCTCACAGACGATCATCGCGAAGTTGTCTCCGAGATCGAGACCTTGGTGATCGCAGACCTTACGGACGACGCGAAGTTGGAGTTAGAAGCCGCCTCGGTCCCGCACCCAGAGCCTGTGGCGTTCGTGCGGGGGTCCGTCTTCGTTTACCTGCGCCGCGAATAGCTTCAGGCCGCGCTCCCCTTTGGAGGCACGAGCGGAAGCAGCTCGCAGGCGATAGCAGCAGTTGGCTCTGCGGCGGGCGCAGCCGTCCTCGGGCTGATTCCTCGTCGACCGCGATCCTTGTGGCGTGAGCGGTCAGGTACCGAGCCAGCGAGCACGGTGCTTGCCATGCGCACCGCAGCCTGCCTGCCACAGAGTAGGGTCTGAGCGAGCGCATGAGAGGCCACCTCCTCCTTTCGGCGGTGACCGCGGTCCTGGCGCTGGCCGCTGCCGGTCCCGCCGCGGCCGCCCCTCCGACGGTGGTGATGTACAGCGATCCCGGCGACTATGTCGGCCAGGGCACCGCACGCGCGTACGAAGGTCGTAACGAGGTGCGGGTGACCGGCGGGCGCCGCGAGCTGACTATCAGCGTCGAGGGGGCCGGTGGCAATTTCGACGTCGAGCTGACCCCTCCCGCCGGGCGTGTCCTGCGCAGGGGCAGCTATCGCGGGCCCAGCACAGCTCGTTTCGCTCGCGCGGACGGCCGGGCATCGACATCAGCGGCAACGGCCGCGGCTGCAACGTTGTGGAGGGCTCGTTTTTCGTCCGGCGGCTGGAGACGTCGTCAGGGCGCGTGCGTCGTGCGGTGATCGGCTTCGAGCAGCATTGCGAGGGCGACGTCGCAGCGTTGTGGGGGGAGATCCGGATCGGTGTCGACGCGCCGGCAGGAGCGCTGCGCCCACTCATCGCGACCGCGCGCTTTCCCACCGCGAGGTCCTCTCGCGCAGCGCGCCGGTTCCGGTCACCTTCGTCGCTCGTCGCGCCGTTCGTCCCGCGGGCGCCCGGATCACCGGCCCCGGCCGCCGCGACTACCAGGTCCGCTTGGACGAGTGCGGGCGCCGGCCGCTGCGAGCGCGCGGGCGCTGCCAAGTCTTCGTGCGCTTCGCGCCCCGTCACGCCGGGACCCGGCTCGCGACGCTCCTGATC
>DASYVZ010000189.1:0-4908 GCA_035936515.1 Solirubrobacteraceae bacterium
GTCGTCGGCGGCTCGGCGAACTGGGACTACCGCTACGCGTGGCTGCGCGACGCCGCACTGACGCTCAGCGCGCTGTGGGTCGCTGCGTGCCCCGACGAGGCACAACGCTTCTTTGACTGGATGGCCCGCGCCGCGGGGCCCGATGCTGCCAGCGACCACGTGCAGATCATGTTCGGCGTCCAGGGCGAGCGCGACCTCAGCGAGCACGAGCTCGAGCACCTCGGCGGATTCCGCGACAGCCGGCCGGTGCGCGTGGGAAACGCCGCCTGGAGCCAGGAGCAGCTCGACGTGCTCGGCGAAGTGCTCGAGGGAGCCTGGGTCCTGCGCGACCAGCTCGGCGACCTCGACGACCTCACGGCCGACTTCCTCGCCGGCCTCGCCGACCGCGCCGCGCGTGACTGGCGCAAGGCCGACGCCGGCATCTGGGAAGGACGCGAGGGCGACCGCGACTACCTCAGCTCGAAGCTGCTGTGCTGGGTCGCTCTCGATCGCGGCATCCGGCTCGCGCCCAAACTGCGCGACCACGCCCACACCGACGCATGGGCCGAGGCGCGCGACGCCGTGCGAACCGCCATCTGCGACGACGGCTGGAGCGACCGGGCCGGCGCCTACACCGGCGCGTTCGGCTCAGACCACCTTGACGCGAGCGTCCTGCTGATGCCGATCCTCGGCTTCGTCGACGCCGCCGACGAGCGGATGCTCGCGACCATCGACACCGTCGAGCGAGAACTCGCCCGCGACGGCCTCGTCCAGCGCTGGACGGGCGCCGGAGACGAGGGGGCGTTCATCGCCTGCTCCTACTGGCTGGCGCACTGCCGGGCGCTGGCGGGCCAGGTCGGCCGCGCGCGCGATCTCTTCGACGACGTCACCGCCCACGCCAACGACCTCGGCCTGCTTTCGGAGGAGATCGACATCACCAGCCGCGAGCTCATCGGCAACTTCCCGCAGGGCCTCTCGCACATCGCGCTCATCAACGCGGCCTGGGCGATCGATCAAGCCGAGCGCGCTGCGACATCGCCGGGCTCGTTGAACGCTTGAACCTAACGGTCTTCGCTACTGCCGGCGCAAGCGATCTCGCGCCTGGTGCGACGCCCACAGGTGCGCGTAGAGCGCCAGGAAGATTCCGACGTGGCCGTTGGGCTCGGTTTCCTGTGGCCTGTAGACCGGTCGCAGGACATACCGTGCACCGGCGACGTCGACCCAGTCGCCGGGATCGCTCAGCTCGACGGCGCGTCCGTCTGCGGGGCCGCCGATGAGCGAGACGGCGCAAGCCCCGGCACGGGACTCTGTCGCGGCCGCTCGAGGTGCGCCGCCGTGCGGGCTGTGGTCGGGATGGCGCATCGCGCGAGAAACGAGGTGTACCCCCTATCGCGCGGAAGAACAGCCGCGATGGACGACCGTTCGACTGAAGGCAGGCTGCGACTGCTTCTCCGATGACCTCCGGCGGCGGCGCTCCGGCCGCTCAGCGCGCCGGGGGTACCCCGTCGCCTGACGTCCGAGCCGAGAGCGGCAGCCCGAGCGCGGTGATCACCCGCCAGGCCGGAATCCCGATCGCAGCGGCACGGAAGATGATCTTGTCGAGTTCCTGATCGGGTATCGAGCCCGCCGCCGCCGCGAAGTCGCCGTGCTGTGTCTGATCAGCGGTCGACACGATTGGGCTCACCTTCTTGCCGACGGACTCCCAAGCCGAAGCGGCCGCTGAACTCAGGGCCCGTCAGCGGCGTGCACCGCCGCAGTGCCCGCGCCTGGGCGTGGCTGAGGAGAACCGCGCCGTCAGGCCCACCTCGTACGGGCGAGGCGTGGGGATGCGCGGGGACAGGAGATACGTCGGAGGCTGCCGGTCGCTTGCGCGCCACGCTCGCCCCTTTCTGTTTTGAAGGCAGCCCCCAAGTCTCCGCAGCTCGTCCCCGCGCCCGGGCATCAGAAGGCCAGTGATACGCCAAACCTAGCAACCCCGCACCGGTAACCATCGAAAATCGACATTCAGAACGCGGATCTTGATTACCAGCCTCCCCCGGGGCCTCCCAGCAGCATCCGGGCCGGCTGCGGAAGCCAGCCTTGAGCAGTCGACCAGCGCGAGAGCCCGAGCAGCGTCGGGGTGAGCAGGCCGCGCCCGGCCAAGCCGACGGAGTGGTCGAGGGTGATCAGATACGAGCTGCTGAGCCGAGCTTCGCCGCGCAGCGACCACAGCGTCTTGGCGTGCACCCACGCGGCGTCGCGCCCGCGAGCGACGCTGAACGCGGCGACGATGTCGTCCAGGCGCCCGAACACGCGGTCGACGAGGCCGAGCGCGCCCGGTATCAGCCACGGCTTCACCCGCTCCTGCACGTCGGCCAGGATCGTGTTGAGGTGCACGTAGTCGCGGTGCTGCGGCGTGCCGTCGCGTGGCGTCACGCTGCGGGCGTGGCAGGTTTCGCGCACCCCGATCGGCAGGTCGTAGTTGATGTGGGCGTTCATGCCGGCCAGCGCGAACTGGATCGGTGCGACGCGGCGGTCGAAGCGGGCCGCGAACAGCGGCGCCCACGCTCTCGAGCCGCCGGCGCTCGCGCCGCCGGCGAAGTCGACGACCGCCCGCAAGTAGGCGTTGCTGAACAGCACCGCGAGAACCTCGAGGAAGTCGGGATCCTCGAGTTCTCCGCGCTCGAGCCGCCGGACGACTTCGCGCGTGACCTCGAGATAGAGCGCGTTGAAGTAGCGCACGCCGTCATCCCGCGCGAACTGCGCGTCCAGGCGAACCATGTGGGCGACGGCCTCGTCGAGTGTCGCGACGGCCTGCTCGGGGACTGCAGGCGACGGAGGCGAGCCAGGTCGCATGTGCGCGACGACTATAGGCGAAGGTCCGGCCGCGGCTTGACTCCTGAGCTACCGTCGAGACGATGCTCATCGACACGTGTGGATGGGAGCCCGAGGACGACGACGAGCGCCCCCGCTCGCTTCCGCACGTGCCGTGGCGCCCGTTCGCGTGGCTCGCGGCGTTCCTCTGGCTGCTCGTGATCGCCGCCGAGGTCGACGGCTTCGCGGGCTATGGAATCGTCCTGCTCGCCGTCTCGCTCGGCTCATGGCGGCTGGAGCGCTGGGCGAGGCACTGGGAGCTCGGGCGCGCCGGCGACTCCGGCGCCTGGCGTTGACGCCCCGCGCCGGACCCGCGGCGTAGCCCCGGCTGGCGCTGGGTATAGCGGCGCGCGCTACCTGAAAGGAGGCTGATGATGGCTACAGGTGAGACGGGCTTCGACGACGTCGCGTTCGATCTGATCTCGGTGCAGTACCACTCGCTGAAGGCGGGCCACGACTACGGCCAGTACGTGCGCGACGCCAAGAACGCCGGGCGCGACGACATCGCGTCGTTCTTCGAGAGCGTGATGGCGGAGGACTCCGCGCGCGCTGCGAAGTGCCACGAGTTCCTCAAGGACCTCGACGAGTCGAGGATCCCCGACCAGGCGGCCGCCTGACACGTTGAACGCCGGAGGGTGTGGCGAATCAGGCACGCGGAGCGTCACCCGTTTCGCCACACCCCGCTGCGCCGCCGAAGCAGCGCAGCTACGGCAGGCGCCCGCCCAGCCGCAGCGAGCTCACGAGCGCGCCCGCCAGCAACAACAGCGCGGCACCTGCGAACAACGCGGTGATCTCCTGCTTCTCGGGCTCGGTGCCGATCTGCGAGCCGAGCTTCTCGTAGACCGCATCGAGCTGGTCTGAGTCCTCGGCGCGGAACGCCTCGCCGCCGGATGCGGAGGCGATCCGCTTCAGGGCCTCGGTGTCGGGTGGCACGTTGAGCGTCTGGCCGCGCAACGTGATCGTGCCGTCGGGGGTGCCGAGCGCGACGGTGTAGATCGGCACGCGCAGGCGCCTGGCCTCGGCCGCGACGACGTCCGCCGCGGAGCCGTCGGTCGCCGAGCCGTCGGACAGCAGGACGAGCGCCGCCGGCGGCCGCGCCTGAGAGGATCCCCTGACCTTCAGGTCGTCCAGCGCCGTGCGCAGCCCCGCGCCGGTGGCGGTGCCGGAGATCGGCTGCAGCGTGTCGAGCGCGCTGACGACGGCCTCGTGGTCGGTCGTCGGCGTCTGCAGCGTCTGGGCCACGTCGGAGTACGTCACGAGGCCGACGCGCAGCTCGTCGGGCACCTGGTCGAGGAAGCTCAGTGCCGCCTGCCGCGCGGCCTCCAGGCGCGTCGGGCTCACGTCGGTCGCCGACATCGAGCGCGAGACGTCGGTGACGAGGACGACGGACGCGCGCTGGACCGGAACCTGGATCGTCCGCTGCGGCCGCGCCAGCGATAGAGCGAGCGCCGCCAGCGCCAGCGCGAGCAGCGCGAGCGGCAGGTGGCGGCGCCATTGCGGCTCGGCATCGGCGACAGCCGCCAGCGTCGAGACCGCCGTGAAGCGCACCGGGTACAGACGCCGCCGGCGCCGAGCGGCGACGTGGGCGAGCACCGCCAGCGGCACGGCGAACAGGCACAACAGCGCGAGCGGGGAGGCGAAGCTCATGACAGGGCGCTATCGCTCGTCGGGATGTCGGGGGCGCAGGACATCGCAGGTTCTCCTCTACCGCAGCGCCCGTCCCAGGGCCTTCAGCCAGTCGCCGCTCGTCGACAGCACGACGTGCTGGACGTGGGCCTTGCGCAGCTCGGCGGCGACGACCGCGCGCTCCTCGGCGGCGGCGGCGGCAAAGCGCTCGCGCAGCTTGCGGCGCGACGTGTCGACTTCGATCAGCCGCCCGCTCTCGGGATCGACGAGCGCCAGGCGCCCGACGGGCTCCAGCCGCTCCTCGCGCGGATCGCGGATCTCGACGGCGAGCACACGATGGCGCGCGCCGAGCCCGCGCAGCGGCTTGCGCCACTCCGGCTCACCGCGGAAGTCGGAGACGACGACCACGAGGCCGGGCTGTCGGGCCAGCCTGCCGGCCTTGTGCAGCAC
>DASYVZ010000190.1:0-3919 GCA_035936515.1 Solirubrobacteraceae bacterium
CTACGCGCCCGAGCAGACGGCGCGGACGCTGCGCGACGTGCTCGAGTCGCTCGCCACACGCTGATCTGTCGTGAGCGGCGCCCCCGTGTTGCGAGACGCCCGCAGCACGTCGCGTCCCGTACGTCGTCAGCGTGATTGCGCCCAGATGTCGCGGTCGGCGATCTCCAGCAGGTTCCCCGCCGGGTCCTTGAAGTAGAAGGAGCGCCCGGAGTCGCCCCACGTGCTGTCATGGACGATCGCGACCCCCGCGCGCACGAGGTGCTCGCGCCAGCGCTCGTAGTCGCCGGCGGGCGTCATCAGGCAGGCGTGGCCGGGACCGCTCGTCCCGTGCTCGCCGATCGGGCCGCCGCGCGCGGCCAGGCGCTCGCGGTCGAACAGCAGCAGGACGCCGGGGCCGATCCGAAAGGCGATCCCGTCGCCCCAGTCGGCGACTGCCGGCAGCCCGAGCAGATCGCCGTAGAAGCGCTCGATCGCCGCGCGGCTCCCGCCGTCGTGGTAGAGAACCGTCTCGAGCACGCCGGCGAGAGAGCGAGCGTCCATGCCGCAGTCGACGATCGTCAGAGCGGCTGCGCCAGCGCGTGCACCGGGCCGGCGCCCGCGACCGGCGCGGGGCCGTCGAGGTTCGTGGTCGTGTAGCCGAGCTCGTCCATCAATGCGCAGAACGCGTCGTTCGTGTCGTGCAGCTCGCACACGATCGCCGGGCGGTGAGCCTCGATCGTCGCGCGCATTCCGGCGATCGCCTGCAGTTCGGCGCCCTCAATGTCGATCTTCACGACGTCCGGCGGCGGGATCTCACCGGCGTGCACGAGCTCGTCGATCGCGACGACGGCGACGTCGATCTCGTCGCGCACGTCGGCGTGGCGCCCCGTCGAGGCGAGGTGCGACCAGCTCGCCTCGCCGACGACGAGCAGCCGGTCGCGGCCGCTCGCGGCACCGACCGCCGCCTCGCGGATCTCCGCGTGGCCGAACTCGTTGAGCGCGATGTTGTTGGCGACCGCGCGCGCGCAGGCCGGTACCGGCTCGAAGGCGACGACGCGGCCTTCCGGGCCGACGAGCCGCGCGCCGAGGATCGTGAAGAAGCCGACGTTCGCGCCGACGTCGTAGAACACCGATCCGGGCGCGAGGAGCCGGCGCAGCGCCTCCTGCACCGGCGGCTCGAGCGTGCCGCGCACGATCAGCCCGGCGTGCGCGTGGTCGAGCGGCAGGTCCGCCGTCGACACGTAGAGCAGGTGCCCGAGCCCGCCCGCGATCGGCACCGGCGCGCGGCCGTACCAGCTCGACGCCCGCCGCAGCAGCGCGCGCGAGGCACGGCCGCCACGGACGCGCTCGGCGAGCTCCGCGCGGCGGTCCTCCGGCATCCCGGTGATCAGATGCGTCGCTCCGTTGCGCACACGCCCCGTCAGCTCGTGGCGCAGATCCTGGAGCGGGCGGGGCATCGGCAGGATCATCGCAAGCACCACGACGCATCGAAATTCCGACGACAAACGCCGGTGACTCTGCGTAACATGTCGACGAGATGAGCCTGCGCCAAGCGCGCCTGACGGCGCTCAGCCGCATCCGCGATGCCCGCGTCTCGCCGGCACTGAGCCAGGCGATGCCGATCGATCCCTGGCGGCTGATCTCGCGACGCTTCTCGCTGGAGAGCCCCACCGAGGCCGAGACCCTGTTCGCGATCGCCAACGGCTACATGGGCATCCGCGGAGTCCACGACGAGGGCCTGCCGTCCAACGACCCGGGCTTCTTCCTCAACGGCCTTCACGAGACGTGGCCGATCCCGTACGGCGAGGCCGCCTTCGGCTTCGCCACGACCGGCCAGACGATCGTCAGCGCGCCGGACGGGTCGGTCATGCGCCTGTACGTCGACGAGGAGCCGCTCGTGCTGGGCGAGTCGATGCTGCTGGGCTACGAGCGCGTGCTCGACATGCGCAGCGGCATCCTCGAGCGGATCGCGCGCTTTCGCACGTCGCGCGGCGGCGTGGTGCAGCTGCGCTCTCAGCGCCTCGTCTCCCTGCACTGGCGCCACCTGGCAGCGATCTCCTATGAGGTCAGGCTTCTGTCGGGGCAGGCGGAGCTCGCGATCGCCTCTGAGCTCGTCACGCACCTGCCCCGGCCGAAGGGCCACGACGACCCGCGCATCGGCGTGCGGATGGACGAGTCGGCGCTGGCACCGGTCGACCAGTTCGTCGACGGCACACGCGTCCTGCTGGAGCTCCGCACGCGCTCGAGCGCCATCGGCCTGGCCTGCGGCATGGAGCACCGCATCGATACGGCGCTGCGCCACAGCATCGAGTCCAGCGTCCAGGAGGACGAGGGGCGCGTCGTGTTCTTCCTCGACGCCGAGCCTGGCGTCCCGGCGCGTGTGACGAAGCTGCTCGGCTACCACCACGCCGAGCAGGCGCCACCGGGCGACCTCGTGCGGCGCGTGAACCGCACGCTGGACCGCGCGTCGAGCGACGGCTTCGAGCGCATCGCGCAGGTCCAGCGCGAGCGCCTCGACGCGTTCTGGGAGCACTCCGACATCGAGATCGACGGGCCGCAGGACATCCAGCAGGCCGTGCGCTTCAACCTGTTTCAGATCCGCCAGGCATCGGCCCGCGTCGAGGGGCACGGGATCGCGGCCAAGGGCCTGACGGGCCGCGGTTACGAGGGCCAGTACTTCTGGGACACCGAGATCTACGTGCTGCCGGTCCTGACGTACACGCAGCCCCACGTCGCCAGGCGGCTTCTGCACTTCCGCTACGAGATGCTCGAGGCCGCGCGCCGGCGCGCGCGCCAGCTCGGTCATCGCGGGGCGCTGTTTCCCTGGCGCACGATCTCCGGCGAGGAGGCCTCGGCCTACTACGCCGCGGGCACCGCGCAGTACCACATCAACGCCGCGATCTCCTACGCCGTCGCCCAGTTCGTGCGCGTCACCGGCGACGAGGAGTTCATCGCGCGCGAAGGCGTCGAGATCCTCGTCGAGACGGCGCGCCTGTGGGCGGATCTGGGCTTCTTCTCGGAGCGCCGCGACGGGCAGTTCTGCATCCAGGGCGTGACGGGCCCCGACGAGTACTCCGCCGTCGTCGACAACAACGCCTACACGAACCTCATGGCGCGCGAGAACCTCATGGCCGCCGCGGAGGGGCTGGAGATGCTGCGCGAGACCGATCCCGACGCCTACGACCGGCTCGTCACACGGCTGCGGATCGAACCGCACGAGCCCGCTGCGTGGTGCCGCGCCGCCGACCGGATGTTCATCCCGCACGACGACCGCGACGGCGTGCTGCTGCAGGACGAGCACTTCCTCAACCGCAAGCCGTGGGACTTCGAGAACACCCCGCTGGACCACTATCCGCTGCTGCTGCACTACCACCCGCTGAACATCTACCGCCATCAGGTCATCAAGCAGACCGACGTCGTGCTCGCGACGTTCCTCGCCGGCGACCGCTTCACCGTCGACCAGAAGCGCCGCGTCTTCGAGTACTACGACCCGCTGACGACCGGCGACTCCTCGCTGTCCTCCTGCGTCCAGAGCGTGATGGCGGCCGAGGTCGGCGACCTGCAGGCCGCCTATGACTACTTCCTGCTCAGCGTCGCCGTCGACCTCGCGAACCTCGCGGGCAACGTCTCCGACGGCATCCACGTCGCCTCCTGCGGCGGGGTCTGGATGGCGCTCGTCAACGGCTTCGCCGGGCTGCGCGACATCGACGGATGCGACCTGCGCTTCACCCCGCGGCTGCCGGCCGACTGGAAGCGCATGCGCTTCCGGCTGATCTTCCGCGGCAGCCGGCTGGAGGTCGAGATGACCCAGGAGGCGACGAAGTTCACCCTGCTCGACGGATCGCCGCTGAAGCTCGCCACCGACGGCGACAGCTTCACCGTTCGCGCCGGGGCGCCCGTCGTCGTTCCGGTCGTCGCGCAGCTCGCGGCCGGCTAGCCC
>DASYVZ010000191.1:0-2049 GCA_035936515.1 Solirubrobacteraceae bacterium
GCGCGATCCTCGGCCTCGCGGCCGCCCAGTCGGGGACCCTGCAGGGCGCGGCGCTGCTGAGCATCTACTCGGCGGGCCTGGCGATCCCGTTCTTGCTGTCCGCGCTGGCCTACAGCGCGGGGCGTCAACGGCTTGGCTGGATGCGCCGCCACCACGCCATGATCCAAATCGCCTCCGGGGCGCTGCTGATCGCGATCGGCGTGCTCGTGCTCACCGATCAGCTGTTCTGGCTGAACATCGAAGCGCAGAAGCTGCTTGACCGTCTGGGCCTGAACTTCTTTCAGTCTCTCTGAGCCATCTCCCCGCGACCGCGCTACCGGCGTGTGAGCAGCCGCGGGTTGGCGACGGTCAGCTGGCTGGCGCGGGCTGTACGGTCCGGGGGCGCTGTTGGAAGCGGCGCAGCCGCAGGGAGTTGGAGACGACGCTGACAGACGACAGCGCCATCGCGGCGCCGGCGAGGATCGGGTGCAGCAGGCCGGCGGCGGCAAGCGGGATCATCGCGGTGTTGTAGCCAAACGCCCAGCCGAGGTTTTGCAGGATCACGCGGAAGGTCTGGCGCGCCAGACGGATCGACGTCACGACGCCGCGCAGGTCGCCGGAGATCAGCGTCAGGTCTGATGACTCGATCGCGACGTCGGTGCCGGTGCCGATCGCGATCCCGAGGTCGGCCTGGACGAGCGCGGGGGCGTCGTTGACGCCGTCGCCGACCATCGCGACGATGCGCCCTTCGTCTTGCAGCCGGCGGATTTCGTCGGCCTTGTCGGCGGGCATCACCTCGGCGATCACGCGGTCGATCCCGACGGCGTCGGCGATCGCCTGCGCGGTACGTGCGTTGTCTCCGGTGATCATCGCCGTCTGCAGCCCGAGCTCGTGCAGCGCCGCGACCGTCTCGGCGGCCTCGTCTTTGACGGTGTCGGCGACGCCGGCGACGAGGCGCACGCTGCCCTCCCAGCCGCCGAAGATCGCGGTCCGGCCGTTGCTCTCGAGCTCTGCCGCAGCGGTCTTGAGTGCGGGTGGCAGTGCGAGTTGCTCGTCGGCCATGAACGCGCGGCGCCCGACGCTCACCGTGCGCTCGGCGACGTTCGCGCGGACGCCGCGCCCGGCCACCGCGAGGAAATCGGCGACGTCAGGAAATGCCAGTCTGCGGTCGCGTGCGCCGGCGACGACCGCGGCTGCGATCGGGTGCTCAGACAGCGCCTCGGCGGCCGCCACGATGGCCAGCACCTGCCCCTCGTCGTCGCCGTCAGCGGCGCGCACGTCGGTCAGCGCCATCTGCCCGCGCGTCAGCGTGCCGGTCTTGTCAAAGACGACCGTGTCGACCTTGCGCGAGCGCTGCAGCACGTCGCCGCCCTTGATCAGCACGCCGAGCGCTGCGCCGCGGCCGGCGCCGACCATCAGCGCCGTCGGCGTCGCAAGACCGAGCGCGCACGGGCAGGCGATGATCAGCACGGCGACGGACGCCAGCAGACCGGCGGCCGGATCGCCGACGGCCAGCCACCAGACGGCGAACGTGGCGGCTGCGATGGCGAGCACGGTGGGCACGAAGACGGCCGCCACGCGGTCGACGAGGCGCTGCACCGGCGCCTTGGCCGCCTGCGCCTGCTCGACGAGGCGCACGATCTGCGCCAGCGCCGTGTCGCGCCCGACGGCGGTCGCACGAACCAGCAGCGCGCCGCTTGCGTTGATCGTCGCGCCGGCGACCTGATCAGCGCTGCTCTTCTCGACGGGCACCGATTCGCCCGTCAGCATCGATTCGTCGACCGCCGAAGCGCCCTCGACGACGACGCCGTCGACGGGGATCTTCTCGCCGGGCCGCACGCGCACGAGCATGCCCGCCTTGACCGACTCGACCGGCACGGTTTGCTCCTCGCCATCGACGACGACACGCGCCTCGCGCGCGCCGAGCTCAAGCAGGCTGCGGATCGCGCTCGAGGCGCGCGACTTCGCGCGCGCTTCGAAGTAGCGGCCAAGCAGGATGAACGCCATCAGCAGCGCCGCCGTCTCGAAGTACAGATGACCACCCGCGACCAACTCGTAGGCGGAGTACAA
>DASYVZ010000192.1:0-10825 GCA_035936515.1 Solirubrobacteraceae bacterium
GCGCTGCTGGAGGCGACCGGGCACCAGCCCGGCGAGCGCGCGGCCTGGCGCACGAGTCGCCGCTCGTCCTAACCCTCCGGGCCGCAGCGGCCGACTGGGCCTGGGCCAGCCCGCTGCGCGCGTATCCTCACAAGGCGGCGCACCCGCCGCAGCAGGAGGTCGGCCCCGCACATGTTCTCGAAGATCCTCATTGCCAACCGAGGTGAGATCGCCGTCCGGATCATCCGGGCGCTGGACGAGCTGGGCGTCGCCTCCGTCGCGGTGTACTCCGAGCTCGACCGCCACGCGCCGCACGTCGCGCGCGCCGGCGAGGCCTACCTGCTCGGGCCGGCGCCGCCCGCCGATAGCTACCTGAACGTCGAGCGGATCCTCGAGGTCGCGCGCCGCTGCGGTGCGGAGGCCATCCATCCGGGCTATGGATTTCTCGCCGAGAACGCCGCCTTCGCCCGTGCCTGCGAAGCCGCCGGCATCGTCTTCATCGGTCCGCCGGCGAGCGCGATCGAGGCGATGGGCTCCAAGACGCGCGCACGTGAGCTGATGCGCGACGCGGGCGTGCCGATCGTGCCGGGAACGGTGGACGCCGTCGCTTCGCTGAAGGACGCCAGGCGGATCGTCGCCGACGAGATCGGCTACCCGGTGGCCGTGAAGGCGGCGGGCGGGGGCGGCGGCAAGGGCTTTCGGGTCGCGCTGAGCCCCGACGAGCTGCAGTCCGCCTTCGAGGGCGCCGCGCGCGAGGGCGAGAAGTTCTTCTCCGACGCGACGGTCTACCTCGAGCGCTACCTGCCCGACCCCCGCCACGTCGAGGTCCAGGTGCTGGCCGACGCGCACGGCACGACGATCCATCTCGGCGAGCGCGACTGCTCGATCCAGCGCCGCCATCAGAAGCTGATCGAGGAGTCGCCCGCGCCGGAATGGGTCGTCGACGCGGCGTTGCGCGAGCGAATCGGCGCCATTGCCGTCGAGGCGGCACGCGCCGTCGACTACCGCGGGGCGGGAACCGTCGAGGGGCTGCTCGACATGGGAGACCGCTCGGGTCCGCCCGAGTACTACTTCCTGGAGATGAACACGCGCGTGCAGGTCGAGCACTGCGTGACGGAGATGACGACCGGCATCGACATCGTCAAGGAGGGCA
Source organism: Solirubrobacteraceae bacterium (assembly GCA_035936515.1). Lineage (GTDB taxonomy): Bacteria > Actinomycetota > Thermoleophilia > Solirubrobacterales > Solirubrobacteraceae > CADCVQ01. The sequence goes on from DASYVZ010000192.1 coordinate 1,133, forward strand.
TCCGTGTCGCCGCCGGAGAGCCGCTCTCGGTCGAGCAGGCCGACGTGGTCCTGCGCGGCCACGCGATCGAGTGCCGCATCAACGCCGAGGACGCGTCGCAGAACTTCACGCCGGCGCCCGGCCGCATCGACACCTACGTCGAGCCGAGCGGGCCCGGCGTGCGCGTCGACTCCGGCGTGCGCGCAGGCAGCGAGATCTCGCCGATGTACGACCCGATGGTGGCCAAGCTCATCGTCTGGGACGCCGATCGCGAGCAGGCGACGGCGCGCATGCTGCGCGCCCTCGCCGAGTACGAGATCGCTGGCCTCACGACGCTGATCGGGTTTCACCGCGCGCTGCTGGCGACCGAGCAGTGGACGCGCGGCGAGACCTGCCGCGACCTCCTCGAGGATCGCGAGTGGCTCGGCACGCTGGCGTTCGAGAAGCCCCACGCTGCTGCGCCCGACTCTGCCGACGAGGCCGAGGCCGTCGAGCAGAGCTACGTCGTGGAGGTGTCCGGGCGCAAGTTCGACGTGCGCGTCATCGGCCCGCCGGCGCGACATCGAGAGGCGACGGCCGGCAACGGCGGTGCGGGCACGAGCCCACGCCCGAAGCGCCCGACGCGTGCCGCACGTGAGAAGCGCGCCGAGGCCTCCAACGGCCACGACGGCGACACGCTGGCCTCGCCGATGCAGGGCAACGTCTGGAAGATCCCTGTGCGCCCCGGGCAGCAGGTCGTCGCCGGCGAGATCGTCACGATCATCGAGGCGATGAAGATGGAGAACGAGATCACGGCGCACAAGGCCGGCGTCATCGCCGAGCTGCCGATCTCGGAGGGTGACGCCGTCCGCAGCGGCGACGTCCTGGCCGTGATCCGCGACGCATGACGGCGCGCGCGTGGCTGGCCGGACCCGACGAGGCCGAGGCCGTCGCAGAGCTGCTCGTCGGCTTTCGCGATCACATGGGCGGCGACTGGCCGTCGGCGAACGCCTTCCTGGCCTCCGTCGAGCGCCTCATGGAGGACGTCGACAGCGACTTCCTGCTCGGCGCGCGCGACGCCGAGTCGCCGCCGTCCGGGGTGCTGCAGCTGCGCTTTCGCTTCAGCGTCTGGAAGGCGGCGCCGGATGCCTGGATCGAGGACGTCTACGTCACGCACGACGCCCGCCGCAGCGGCGTCGGCGACGCGCTCGTCACGCGCGCGATCGAGCGGGCGGCGCAGCGCGGGGCGCGGCGCGTCGAGCTCGACTGCAATGAGGAGAACGCCGCTGCGCTCGCGCTGTACGAGCGCCACGGGTTCTCGGCCCGGTCGAAGGGCAGTGTTGGCCGCGACCTGTTCCTCGGGCGCGCGATCGACTAGCTTCGCCTTGCCGGGGCGTTCGCTCGTCCCTCGCGCGCGTGTCTAGCCTTGGCTGCTGGCTGAACCGAATCGCACGCGTCGAGGTCCAACGCGACCATGCCCTTGCGCGAGCGCCTTGTGCCACGCACGTTCAGCGAGCTCTTGCCCGTGAGTGGCCGCCGCGCCGCCGCCACGCGGCCTGCCGGGCGACAGATAGCGTTGCCCATCATGCGACGCATCCGTCGATCCTCCCGGGGACCCGGTGACGCGGTTCCCCAGGACGTCGATGACACGCCGCTTGTCAGCCGTGCCCGCGACGGCGACCGAGCGGCGTTCGAGGAGCTCGTGCGCCGGCACGCCGACCGCGTCTATGCCGTCGTGATCCGCTTCGGCGTCCCGCACGGCGAGGCCGAGGAGATCGTGCAGGAGACGTTTGTGCGCGCCTGGCGCGCAATCGCCCGCTTCAAGGGCGAGTCGCAGTTCTTCACCTGGCTGTATCGGATCGCGATCAACGAGGCGAAGCGCCACATGACCCGCCGGGGCGCCCGGCTCGAGCGGGTCGCATCCGACGAATCGCCGCTGCACGCGATCGGTGATCCGGCACCGTCGCCACAGCTGCGCGCCGAGCATCAGGATCTGCGCGCCGCGCTGGAGCGGGCGGTGCGCGCGTTGCCGATGGACCACCGCATCCCGCTGGTGCTGCGCGACATCGAGGGCCTCTCGACCGCCCAGGCCGCCGCCGTCATGCAGCTCGGCGAGCCGGCGTTCAAAAGCCGCCTGCACCGGGCGCGTCTTGCCGTGCGGGAGGCGATGCAGGACTATCTCGACGTGGAGGACACGCCATGAACGGTGGGCCGATCAAGCGCTGGATGTTCATGCGCCAGCACCAGTGGACGGCCGCGCGGCTGTCGGACTACCTGGACGATGAGCTGTCTCAGCGCGATAGGGAGCGCGTCGAACGGCACACCGGGATCTGCCCGGAGTGCTCACGCGTGCTCGCCACGCTGCGCCGCACCGTGCGCGAGCTGATGGGCCTGCACGAGGAGCCGCTGCCGAGCGTCGCCGACGGCGTCATCGAGCGGCTGCGACGCAGCTGGTAGACGCCCGCACCCGGGCCCAGCGGCTCGAGTCGTGAGCTCCTGTGGAACCGTTGTTCGTGCGGCCGGGTCGTACGGACGGTGCCTCCCGCCGACAGCAGCCAATCGTCTCGCTCAAGAGTCCAAGTGACGCAGCGACCGAGAAAGCGCGGTGTGCAGATGACGTCGTCGATCGTTCCCGCGAGCGTTGCCGCCGTGTTGCTCGCGGTCGTGGTCTCCGGGTGCGGCGGATCAGACAGCGGTGCGGCCGGTGAGGTCCGAGAGGCAGCGGCGCTGCAGGTCTCCGCGGCCGGCTGGAAGACCGACTTCTCCAAGCACACGGTTCCGCTGTCGGAGTTTCGAAGCGGCGGGCCGGGGCGCGACGGCATCCCGCCGATCGACAAGCCGAGGACGATCTCCCAGAAAGAGGCCGACAAGTTCCTCGACGACCGCGAGCCGGTCCTCGTCGTCGAGCAGGGCCAGGCCGTCCGGGCGTACCCGGTCCAGATCCTCATCTGGCACGAGATCGTCAACGACGAGTTGGGCGGGCGCCCGATCGCCGTGACGTATTGCCCCCTCTGTAACTCCTCCGTCGTCTTCGACCGGCGCGTGGACGATCGGGTGCTGACGTTCGGAACGACCGGCAACCTGCGTAAATCTGATCTCGTGATGTGGGACCGTCAGACGGAGTCGTGGTGGCAGCAGCTCTCGGCCGAGGCGGTGGTCGGCGAGCTCAGCGGCGAGCGGCTCGAGGTGCTGCCGTCGCAGACGCTCAGCTGGGCGGACTTCCGCCGCAGCTTCGCCGAGGGCGACGTCCTCTCGCGCGACACGGGCTTCGAGCGCGACTACGGCCGCAACCCCTACGTGGGCTACGACGAGCGCGATGCGCAGCCGTTTCTTCTCGATGGCGAGGCCGACGACCGGCTGCCGGCGAAGGAGCATGTCATCGCCGTCTTCGTCGACGACGACAGGCCGCTCGTGATTCCCTTCTCGCGGCTCGCCCGCGAACCTGCCGTCAACGCGCAGAGCGGCGGGACGCCGCTCGTGGCGCTCTACAAGCAAGGCGTCGTGTCGCCGCTCGACAACGCGGCGATCAGCCGCTCCAAGGACGTGGGCACCTCCGCCGCCTTCGACCGCCGGGTGGATGGCAGGACGCTCGCCTTCCGGGCAGCCGGCGGCCGCTACGAGGACCGGCAGACCGGCTCGACGTGGGACATCACCGGCCGGGCGATCAAGGGACCGCTGAAGGGACAGCGCCTGCGACCGCTCCGCCACGATCAGCAGTTCTGGTTCGCGCTGGCGGCGTTTCTCCCGGACGCGCAGATCCTCCGCTGAGAGGAGCGCTGCGCCAGGGACGAGGTTGCGCGGTGCAATACCCGAACCGGCTGAGGGATTCACGACCCGCCCGCTGCCCACGTGAATCTCGTCGCCGGCGGGGTGCGTCGAAGCTTGCGACGCATCGCGAGTCGCACGACTCGTCATCCGGTCCTCCGCAGAGAAGGGATCCGCCTATCTCCTCCTGAGCCGCAGCCGCGCCGACAGTGCGCGGTGCGGCACCGCGTGGGATCAGACGCTTGCGGCGCTCGCGCGCGCGCTGCTCGCCGAGGGCGCTCGCTTCTCGGACCCGGCAAAGCCGAGCAGGAACGGCACCAGCGCCAGCCCGTAGGCAGCGTGGGCGAAGAGCTCGAAGGTCTGGTTGGGACCCACCTGGAACCACTCGAACGCGACACGGCCGAGGATCTGGAAGTTGACGAGATAGAGCCCTACGCCGAACGCGAGGCCGCCGCCCCACAGCGCGGCGCGACTGCTGACCAGCGGGGCCAGCAGCGCCAGCAGAACGCCGAATCCGGCCGCCAGCGTGAGGTGGGTGATCAGTCCGACGACTGCGTTCTCGGGCGATGGGTCGGGCTTGTCGGCGAAGTGGAAGATCGTCGAGATGTCATACAGCGGGGCGGCGGCCGGCATCCCCTTGCTGACGGCGAACCACATGTTCGCCAGCAAGAACAACAGGCCCGCCGCGGTTCCCGCGACGACCCCGCGGGCGATGCGGCGATCGATGTCGGTCATCAGGCGTTGGCTGGGCGTCATGGTGTTCCTCCCTGTGCTTCGGTGGTTTGTCGGTTTGCTGCTCGGACACGTTCAGGTGCGCTCCCGAGCGCGTAGCGCTTGATGTCGCCTTCAAGCTGGTCTGCCGTCGCGTAGGCGCCGATCGGCGTGTGGACCTGCTTGCCGGCCCTGTAGGAACGCCCCGGCGGCGCCGCGCTGATCGCCGGAGTCCAGGCCGACGAACGGGACGCGGTCGCCGTAGCGGCGGGCAGCCGACGCCGCCGCTGCGCGGGGATGATGAGGGGCACGGTCATTCCTCCGGTCCGATGCGCGTTGGACCTCCGCCGACCGCAAAGGGTTCACACCGAACCGCGCACCCGCCGCCGGTTACGCCCGCAGCCTCTCTGCGGGACGGCCGACCGCTGAATCCTCTCGGCTCCCGCGCGGTCTACAGGACATGCTCGAACTCACGGCCCGTACGCTGGGCAGCCGAGCGCATCGACGAGATCGCGTGGAGCGGCCCCGCTGTGACCGCATGACGGTGGCCAAACAGCCCACGCAGAGCGAGGCGGGGCCATCGTGAGCAGCACGCTGAGCCAACTTGCCGCCACCGTCACGCCCGCCGTCATCACCATCGACATCCCGCCGACGTTTGACATCGGCCCGATCACGCTGGCGTGGCACGGCCTGACGATCGCGCTGGGCATCCTGATCGGCGGCCTGCTGGCCGGCCGGCTCGCGCGGTCGCGCGGCCTGCCGGTCGAGCCACTGAACGTCATCATCCTGCTCGTCATCGCGAGCGCGCTGGTCGGCGGCCGCGTCTACTACCTCGCCGAGACCGGCCGGCTGCTCGAGCCGAGCCGATGGCTTGCCATGAACGGCTTTACGTTCTACGGCGGCTTCATCATGGCCGCCGTCACGATCGCGATCTACCTGCGCCGCAGTGGCCACGGCGGCGCCTACCTCGACGTGTGCGCGGTCGCGCTGCCGCTCGGCATCGCGATCGGGCGCATCGGCGACGTCATCAACGGCGAGCACTACGGCGCCCAGAGCGACTTCCTCCTCGCCGTCCGCAACGCGCATCCCGACGCGCTGACCCCCAACCCCGAGCTCGCCTACCACAACGGAGGCCTGTACGAGGTCATCCTCGGCCTGGCGATCTTCGCCATCGTGTGGCCGCTGCGCGACCGGCTGCGCCGCCGCGCCACCGCGACGACATGGCTCGTGCTCGCGCTGTTCGCCGCCGGTCGCTTCATCGAGTTCTTCCTGCGAAACGACAGCCAGCACGTCGCCGCCGGGCTCAACAGCGCGCAGTGGACGAGCATCTTCCTGCTCGCGGTGGCCGCGGTGGGTGCTTGGTGGACGCTCCTGCGCCATCCGCACCCACCCCGCCGGGGTCGCTAGGACAGCGCGCCGACACGGCTGGCCATACAGCGCCAGCAACCAGCCGAGCCGTCGGCGGGCTCATGAGATCGACCCGCTGAGGTCACGCAAACCGGGTAAACGAAGGGGCGATGACGCTCACGGTGGGAAGCGGTCCGCTGGCCAGACGGCCACCGGACCGGCGCAACTTCGAGATCGCCTCGCCCGCGCACCGGTTGCTGATGGAGGACTACCCGCACCGGCTCCGCGCGGTGGTCGGCGGGCGGCTGGTGCTGGACTCCGCGCGCGCGAGCGTACTGCACGAGACCGGCCATCAGATCGTGCCCTACATCCCGTTGGAGGACTTCGACGGGTCGCTTTTGCGCCGCAGCGAGACGGTGACGCACTGCCCGTTCAAGGGCGACGCCTCCTACTGGTCGCTGCGCGTCGGCGCAGAGGTGGTCGACGACGCGATCTGGGGCTACGAGCAGCCGCTTGCCTCCGCGGGCTGGCTGGCGGGGCTGGCCGCTCTGCGATGGGACGCCGCCGACGAGTGGTTCATCGAGGACGAGGTGGCATTCGGCCCCCATCTACGCGACCCCTACCACCGCGTGGACGTCTACGAGGCCGCGCGGCCGGTGACGGTTCGTGCCGATGGGCGCGTCATCGCCAGCAGCGAGCGCCCCAAGCTGCTGTTCGAGACAAGCCTGCCGGTGCGCGTCTACGTGCCGCGCACCGACGTGCTCCCGGGGATCCTCGTGCAGAGCCCGAAGCGCACCCAGTGCCCCTACAAGGGGCAGGCGACCTACTTCTCGCTGCAGCTCGACGGCCAGTGCGTCGAGGACGCCGCCTGGACGTATGACACGCCGCTTCCCGAAGCGCACAAGGTGACCGGCGACGTGTGCTTTCTGGCCGACGGGATCGACGTGGACGTCGGCCAGCCGAGCAATCGCCTGCCGGTGTGAGCGTCCTCGCCGCAGATGTCCACGAGCACCGGCGAACGATCGGTGAACTCGAACACCGCTGGCTGGAGCGCGGCGATGGTCCGCCGGTCGTCCTCGTCCATGGCATCCCCACCTCACCGGAGCTGTGGCGCCATGTGCTGCCGCTGGTCGACGATGCGCGGCTGCTCGCGTGGGAGATGCCCGGCTACGGACGGTCGTGGCAGGTCGCGGCAGGCGTCGACATCTCGGTTGGCGCGCAGGCCGAACACCTGCTGGTGTGGATGCGGGAGCTGGGCATCGAGCGGGCGGTGATGGCCGGCCACGATCTCGGCGGCGGAGTGGCGCAGATCGCGGCCGTGCGCGCGCGCGACCGCTGCGCCGGGCTCGTGCTCACCAACGCGATCTCCTATGACTCCTGGCCGATCCCGGAGGTCAAGGTCCTGCGCACGGCCGGAGCGGTCGTCGAGCGGCTGCCTGCGGTGCTGCTGCGCGCCCAGCTCGGGTTGCTGACCCGGATGGGGCACGACGACGTCGATCGTGCTCGTGACTCGCTCGAGGTCCATTGGGCCGGCTACGACCACCCGGGCGGCGGCCAGACGCTCGTGCGCCAGATGCGCTCGCTGGATCCAGGCGACACGCAGGCGGTCGCGCCGGCGCTGTCGTCGCTGGGCGTTCCGGCCGCAGTCGTGTGGGGCGCAGCGGACCGCTTTCAGAAGCTCGACCCGTACGGCCGCCGGCTGGCCCGCGATCTCGGCGCCTCGCTTGACGAGATCGACGGGGGCAAGCACTTCACGCCCGAGGACCACCCCCGCCGCGTCGCCGCGGCCATCGACCGTGTGGTGGCCGACGCACGCGCATAAGGAGGTAGTCCAGCGGGACCGAACCGTTCAGCGCCCGATCAGGTCCAAGCCGACCAAGACACGAGCGGAGGCCGTATGACGACATCCAACAGGCAGACCTACCTGGCCAAGGGGACGACCGCGAGCGGCTTCTCCGCCGACACGACGGTGGTCCTGATCATTGATCCCGTCAACGACTTCCTCTCGGAGGGCGGCGCGGCGTGGGACCTTACGAAGTCCACGGTCGAGAAGAACGACGTCGTCGGCAGCCTACGGCGCGTGATCGACGGAGCGCATGAGCGTGGGCTTTCCGTGCTGTTCGCTCCGATGGCCTATACCGAGGAGGACTACGCCGACGAGCAGCTGCAACGGCGTAGCGCGATCAACCGGATCATGTTCGAGCGCCGGATGTTCCTGGCCGGCAGCTGGGGCGCGGATTTTCATCCCGATCTGCAGCCGTCCGATGGCGACATCGTGCTCGAGCCGCACAAGGGCACCGATGTTGCCGAGACCGACCTGATGGAGCACCTCGAGCGGCTGGGCACGACGCACGTCGTCATCTGCGGGATGACCGCCAACCTGTGTTGCGAGTCGACGGGACGCCACCTCGCTGAGCACGGCTTCGACGTCACGTATCTCTCGGACGCGATCGGCGCCGAGAGCCTGCCGGCCTACGAGGCGTCGATTCACCTCAACTACCCGTTGATCGGCAACGCCGTCCTGGAGGTCGACGAGTTCCTCGCCGCCGCCGACGGGCGCGAGCAGCAGGAGGCGCCGCAGCCCGGTGACACCGTCTACGGCTCGGACCGCGGCAAGATCGGGACGATCGACGAGGTCGTGCCTGCCAGTGCCGACCACGCCGGCCATCTGCTCGTCAAGCGCGGCGTGATCTTCGACCGCGACATGTACGTCCCGCTCGACGCCGTCACCCGACGCGCCGACCAGAACGTCGTCATCAACGTCCCCAAGCTCGTCGTCGGCAAGATGCCCTGGGACGAGCCTCCCTCCGCGGCCGACGTCACGGCCAAGCAGGGCCCCGCGGCTGCGCAGGTCGAGCACCTGTACGGCTCGCGCTCGCCATCCGGCGCGCCGGCAGGCTAAGAGACCTCCACCGCACCGCAGAACGCGACGTGGTTGCGGATCTTGCGGATCCAGGGAAAGGGGTGGCGGTACGTCCACGCAGCGGAGCGAGCGTCCTCGTCTGCCGCGCGGACGTGGTAGTAGCTGGAGACGCCTTTCCACGGGCAGACGCTGCGAGCGCGCGAGGATGAGAGATGCTCCCAGGAAACGCTGTCGGGCGGAAAGTAGTGGTTGCCCTCGACGACGATCGTGTCGTCGCTGTCGGCGATCGTGACTCCGTTGAAGACGGCTCTCATCGCAAGCTCTCCCTCATGTCGAAAATGTGCCGGCGCGGCGGCAGTGGACCGAGTGCCCCTGCTGCGTCTCGTAGGTCTCGAGGAACTTCAGCCACAGCTCGCTGCGCGTGGGAAACGCCGGCACCGCGTGCGCGAGCGTCGCGAGCGGGATCTCTGCCACGATGGCGATCGTCGCGGCGTGCAGCAGCTCTGCGACCTGCGCTCCGACGAACGTCGCGCCGACGAGCAGCTCGCGGTCGCTGTCGATGACAAACCGCGTCGTGTCGGGCTCACCGCGGCCGTAGAAGCTCCCGCCGGCGGTGCCGGACGTCGGCAGGTCGATCGCGTCGGCGGCGATCCCGGCCTGCCGCGCGGCCTCGAGCGTCAGGCCTACGGCGGCGACCTGCGGGTCGGTGAAGACCACGCGCGGCGCGCCCGGGCCATCGCTGCTCACTGCGGCGTCCTCGCCGAGGATGTGATCTGCGGCCATCCGCGCCTGGTACTTGCCCGAGTGCGTCAGCAGCGACCGGCCGTTGACGTCGCCGATCGCATATAGCCACGGCTGGTCGGGCACGTGTAGGTGGTCGTCGACCTCGATGACGCCGCCGGGCAGCCCGACCGTCTCCAGGCCGAGATCGTCGGTCAGCGGCCGGCGACCGACGGCGACGAGCAGCCGGTCGGCGCTGATCTGCTCGCCGTCGGCGAGCGTCATGGTGATCTCCTCGCCGTCGCGATGCACGGCGCTCGCGCTCGCGC
>DASYVZ010000193.1:0-3228 GCA_035936515.1 Solirubrobacteraceae bacterium
CCGAGGCCAGCGAGCCGAGGGTGAAGACGCGGATGTTCTGGTTGGTGAACGCGCCGCGGTCGGTGATGCTGCTGACGCGATACTCGACGCCGGCCAGCGTCAGCGGATCGGTGCCAGCCGCCCGCAGGGCGTCCACGTCCACCCCCCGCAGGGTGCTGCCGAGCACGCGGGAGCCGTTGACGACGACCACATGCAACCCCGGCCGATCGTCGGTGGTGGTCAGCGCGCGCACCCGGCGCGCGTATGCCGGGGCATCGGTCACCGAGATCGCCAGGCGGCCGAGTCGGCGCTGCGTTCGAGATCGCACCGGTGCGCTGGCCGGCGCGATCGCCGTACGGCTGCCGGCGTGCAGGAGGACCTTGTCTCCCCGGGCGAACACGATCCGTCGGATGCGACGGCGCGTCGCGGGCAGCTCCTTCTGGGCTTCGATGATGCGCTCGGCCGCTTCCTGTGCGCGCGCGCGGCCGCGCGCCTCATCCTGCAGCGCACTTCGCAGGTCGCGGATCGAGGCGGTCGTGCGCTGCCGCCTGGCCACCTCCCGCAGGGCTGCCGCCGCAAGCTGCCGTTGCTCGCGGAAGATCTTGTGGGCGGTGTTGTGCTGCTGGGCGATCGCGGCGCCGGCCTGGCCGCGCTCGCTCTCGTCGATGAGCCGGAACAGAAGAAACGCCACCGCGAGCATCGGGACGATGACGATCAGGACGAAGAACAGCGTCAGGCGATTGCGAAAGCTCACGTGTGTGGACCGTATCGGCGTATCGCCGCCGTTCCGCGAGTTCTGGGTTCAGCGAGCCGCCGGTACACTGTCCGCTCCTCGGGGCTATAGCTCAGTTGGGAGAGCGCCTGGATCGCACCCAGGAGGTCGGGGGTTCGAGTCCCCCTAGCTCCATCGCCGGCCGTCACAGCCGCGCCAGCCGGGTCCCGCCGGGCAGTGGCTAATACGCGGGGGCCCCGTCGTCGCCCCCGGCGGCTTCGTCGACGGTCACGGTGCCCTCCATGCCCCGTCGCCTGTGGTCGCCGACCGGGCAGTAGAGCTCGTAGGTGCCGGCTTCGGAAAGCTTCGCCGTGACCGTTGCCGACGCTCCTGGCGCCACGCGCTCGGTCTCGACCTCGCCTGCGGGCGTATGGATCTCCAGCGCGTGCTCCACCTCGCCGCGGTTGACGATCTCGAACTCGTGCTCGCCGCGCTCCACGGTGACCTCTGACGGGGTGAACTCGAACTCGGTCGCCTCCAGGCGCGTCGGCGCGTCGGCGTCGCCGCCTTCGCCGCCGCAGCCGACGGCCGCGACCGCCGCCACGACAGCGAGCGCCGCGATGGCGAGCCGTGCTCGTGTTGCCCTCACCGTGGACGCCGATCGTCGGCGCCCGACCCCGACTTGCTCCAGGCCTCCGCTAGGCGCAAAGCGACGGTTGTCCATCTCGGTCCTCCGTCTCGCTGTCGGCGGGACTGCCGACCGATCGTATCGGTGAGGCTCGCGAGATGCACGCGGAGAAATCCTCGTCCTCCCGGCGGCTCGTGCGTCCTCGCAGCTGCCCGTTATGAGCTGCGCGCGATCTGAACCGCGCTGTGGACGGCGGCCAGCCCGCCGGCCAGCAGGAAGCCGACGCCGGGCCCGGGGAGGCAGTCGAATGACAGCGAGCAGACATTGACGATCCGCCCGGTCTGCCAGACGGCGAATGCGACGGCAGTCGCCCCGCCGGCGAATGCGGAGAACAGGACGGCCGGCCGCCACGGCGCGATCGCGGCAGCGACGGTGACGATCCCCGCCCACGCCGTCCACATGAGAGCCAGCGGCGCCGCCGTCAGCAGCGTGCCGAGGATGTAGGCCCAGGGCAGCGCGGTCCCGAAGAGCAGTGCGATCCCCGCCAGCAGCAGCTGCACCTGCCCCGTGTAGTACGGCCAGCGACGTTTGGGGGTTTGAGGAACAGGCACAGCGGTGAGTATTGCGCCAGCGATCGTCGTCGGCTGAGAGAGCAGCTGGAGGAGGTCCTGGTGGGCACCAATCCGGGGAGGGGTGCAGCAGAAGGGCGCAAGGACGTCAGCGCCCAGGCCGTCGGATACTGGAAAGCCAACCGGCGACTGCAGCTCACGCTGCTGGCGATCTGGGCGATCTTCGGCTTTGGCATCTCGATCCTGCTCGCCGAGCCGCTCAACGAGATCGTCATCGGCGGCTTCCCCATCGGCTTCTGGTTCGCGCAGCAGGGCTCGATCGTCGTGTTCGTGATCCTGATCTTCATCTACGCGATCACGATGGATCGCATCGACCACGAGTACGGCGTGCAGCAGGACGAGCTCGGCGCCGCGCGCCGGCGCCTGCAGCGCCGGATGCAGCGGCGGACGACGGGCGAGACGCCGCTCGACCCCGAGGACCGTGAGGCCGGGCGATGACGCCCATCGCGCTCACGGCGATCCAGACGTGGGCGCTCGTCTTCGCCGTCATCTCGTTCTCGATCTACATCGGGATCGCGATCTACACGCGCGTCAAGACGACGTCGGGGTTCTACGTCGCCGACCAGAACATCCCGGCCGTCGCCAACGGGGCGGCGATCGCGGCCGACTGGATGTCCGCGGCGTCGTTCATCTCGATGGCCGGCCTGATCGCGTTCCTCGGGTTCGACGGCTCGATCTACCTGCTCGGCTGGACCGGCGGCTACGTGCTGCTCGCGCTCCTGCTCGCGCCCTACCTGCGCAAGTACGGCAAGTACACGGTCCCGGACTTCGTCGGGGACCGCTACTCGGAGATCGCCCGCCTCGTGGCCGTCCTGGCCGCGATCTTCATCTCGTTCACCTACGTCGCCGGGCAGATGCGCGGCGTCGGCATCGTGTTCTCGCGCTTTTTGGACGTCACCCTCACGGTGGGCGTGATCATCGGGATGGTGATCGTGTTCACCTACGCGGTGCTCGGCGGGATGAAGGGCATCACGTGGACGCAGGTGACGCAGTACACGATCCTGATCATCGCCTACCTCATCCCGGCGTGGGCGATCGCCGCCGAGCTCGGCGACTTCCCCGTCCCCCAGGTCTCGTTCGGCGAGGTCGCCAGCGAGCTGAACGGGCTGCAGCGCGACTTCGGGCTGACCGAGTACACCCAGGCCTTCACGGCGCGTCCGATGCAGGACGTCCTCCTCGTGACGCTCGCGTTGATGGCGGGCACGGCCGGCCTGCCGCACGTCATCATCCGCTTCTACACGACCAAGACCGTGCGGGCGGCGCGCTACTCGGCCGGCTGG
>DASYVZ010000194.1:0-7547 GCA_035936515.1 Solirubrobacteraceae bacterium
GCACTGTCCACCTTCGGCCCGCGGCGACCTGCATCCGCGATACACGGACATCTGACGACACGGGCCGCAGAAGGAGCCATCACCGTGAACGATGACGACCCGACCGGAGCGGTCGGTCGTGGAACAATCAGCGCATCGCACGCGGCCACCGCATCTCCGCCCTCGACGCCTCCTTCCTGCACCTCGAGCAGGCGGGGGCCCGGCTGCACGTCGCGTCGGTCAGCAGCTGGGCGGGCGTCGGCAGCGGTCGTGGCGTCCACGGCCGCGGCGCCGGAGGCGGTGCGACGGAGGGCTCGGTGTCGAAGAGCACCGTCGTGATGTCGACGGCTTGGATGCCGTCGACGAGCGCGTGGTGGCTCTTGGCGACGAGCGCGAAGCGCCCGCCGTGCGGTCCGGAGACTTCGCCCTCGTCCGGGTGCGCGCGAAGGTTGTCGACGAGCCAGATCTCCCACAGCGGCTTCGTGCGGTCCAGGCGCTGCGCGAACAGCCGGCCGGCGACGTTCTTCAGCTGCTCTTCGCTGCCCGGCGTCGGCAGGCCGGCATGGCGCAGGTGGTAGCGCAGGTTGAAGTGCGGGTCGTCGACCCAGACCGGGCGGCCCTGGTCGAGCGGGACGTCGGCGAGGCGCTGACGAAAGCGCGGCACGAGGTGCAGGCGCGACTCGATGAGCGCGCGCAGCTCGTCGTAGGGCGGCGTCGGCCCGTCGAAGACGGTCACGGAGGCGACGTGCAGCCGCGCCCCGGCCTTCTCGAGGTGCAGGAACGACGCGTCGAGTGCCGAGATGCGGTGACCGTGAGCGATGCGTTGATTGTTCCATGACTGTCCGCCGGCACCGGTCCGGTGCGGTCGGCATTGTGTGCGGCGTGGCTCCGATCGCCCATCTCGACGTCGATGCGTTCTATGCGAGCGTCGAGCTGCAGCGCCGTCCGGAGCTGCGCGGCCTGCCGGTGATCGTGTCGGGCAGCGGCCCGCGCGCGGTCGTCACGACGGCGTCCTACGAGGCGCGGCGATTCGGCGTCGGTTCCGCGATGCCGACGGCGCGCGCTCGGCGACTATGTCCCGACGCGGTCCTCGTGGCACCTGACTTCGGCGCCTACCGCGAGGCTTCGCGCGCGGTGATGGCGCTCGTGCGCCGAGCGGTCGAGCGCGTCGAGGTCGTCGGCCTCGACGAGGCCTACCTCGATCTGGTCGATCTCGTCGCGCCGCGTGCGGCAATGCGGCGGCTCGTGTCGGACGTCCACGCCGCCACCGGACTGGAGTGCTCGATCGGGATCGGCCCCAACCGGCTCGTGGCGAAGGTCGGCTCCGACGCGGAGAAGCCGCGCGGCTTCGTCTGCCTCACGCGCGAGGAGGCCTGCACGCGCTTCGCCCGCCACCCGCCCGGGCTCGTCCCCGGCATCGGGCCCAAGACGGCGTCGCGTCTGGAGGCGATGGGGATCACCACGCTGGGCGCGCTGGCGGCGACGCCGGTCGACACGCTGGTCGCGCGCTTTGGCGCCAACCACGGGCCCGACCTGCAGCGCCGCGCGCGCTTTGAGGCCTCGGCGATCCTGACGCCGGTGCGGATCGCCGTGTCCGAGTCGCGCGAGACGACGTTCGACGTCGACATCTCCGACGCCGCGCGGCTCGAGGAGATCCTGTCGGACCTCGCCGCTCAGCTCTGCGAGCGGCTGGTCCGGCAGGAGCGGCGCGGGCGCACCGTCGCGATCAAGGTGCGCCTGTCGGACTTCACGACGGTCACGCGCGCACGCACGATCGCCGAGCCGACGAACGACCCGCGCGTCGTGAGCGGCGTCGCGCTCGAGCTCCTGCGCGACTACGCGCCGGCACGGCCGGTGCGGCTGCTGGGCGTCCGGGTCGCGGCGTTCGAGCAGGCCCGCATGGACAGCGACGCCGACCAGCTCGCGTTGCCGCTGTAGCGTTCCGACCCGTGCCCACCATTGAGATCGCCGGAAACGCCCTGTACTACGAGCGCCGAGGAGCGGGCGAGCCGATGCTGCTCATCCAGGGGCTCGGCGGAAACAGCCTGCACTGGGGGGAGGGCTTCCTCGGCGGCCTCGAGGACGGCTTCGAGCTGATCCTCTTCGACAACCGCGGCGCGGGGCGCAGCGGCGCGCTCGCGGGCGAGCTGACGATCGCCGACCTCGCGCAGGACGCGCTCGGCCTGCTCGACGCGCTGGAGATCGACCGCGCGCACGTCGTCGGGATCTCGATGGGCGGGATGGTCGCGCAGGAGATCGTCCTCGCAGCGCCCGAGCGGGTGCTGACACTGACGCTCGGATGCACGTTCCCGGGCGGTCCCGAGGCGAAGATGACCGATATGGAGGTCGTCGGGATGCTGGCGGAGGCCGTCCTGTCGGGCGACGACGAGCGCACGCTGCGCGTCGGCTACGAGGTGATGATCGCCGCCGAGTACGGCGAGCAGGAGGGGGCGTACGAGCTCTACAGCGAGCTGGCCGGCCAGTACCGCGCGCCGATTCCCGTGCTGATGGCGCAGCTGTCGGCGATCATGGGCCACGACACGAGCGACCGCCTCGGCGACGTCACGGTTCCCACGCTCGTCATCCACGGCACCGAGGACCGGCTGATGGAGGTCGAGAACGGCGAGCTCATCGCCCGCCTGATCCCCGATGCGCGCCTGGAGCTGCTCGCGGGCTCGGGCCACATGTTCTTCTGGGAGCAGCCTGAGCGCAGCGCACAGCTCGTGCGCGATCACGCGACCTCGTCCGCGGCGTCTTCTCAGTAGAGCGCGGCGGCGAGGCGCCGGCGCGACTCGCGCGCCAGCGGGTCCTGCACGCCGAGCTCGTCGAGCACGGCGACGATGATCTTGCGCAGGCGCTCGCGATCCTCGCCGGCGGGGTCGCTGGCGGCGAGCTCGTCGAGCAGGATGTCCAGGCCGGCCTCGCGGTCGTCGGCGTCGAGCCTGGCGAACGCCTCGGTGATGCGCGGGTTCTCGCCGTCCTGCTGCTCGAGCAGGATGCGGGCGGCGAGACCGTCGGCGGCGAAGTTGCCGGCGACGTTGCCCAGCAGCCCGAGCGCCGTGCCGGGATCGCCCGCCGCATAGAGCATTCGGGCGAGCTGGAAGTTCGCTTCCGGGTTGGCGGGCTCGAGCTCGAGGACCTTGCGCAGCGACGGCTCGTCGCCGGCGTCGAGCAGCTGCTTGATCTCCGTCGGGACGAGGGCGTCGAAGAACGCCTCGACCTGGCTAGGGCCCTGCGCGCCGACGAACTCGGCCGCGACCTTCCCGTCGACGAACGCCTTGACCGCCGGGATGCCCTGGATGCCGAACTGCTGTGCGATGCCGGGGTTCTGGTCGGTGTCGATCTTCACGAGGACGACCTGGCCGTCGCGCGCCTCGGCGGCCTTCTCGAGCACCGGGCCGAGCTGGCGGCACGGTGCGCACCACGGCGCCCAGAAGTCCACGACGACCGGCACCTCGGCCGATCGCTGGACGACCTCGGTGTCGAAATCCGCTTCGTCGACGTCGATCACGGTCATGCGGTCACAGGGTAGACAAGCCGCCGTGCCAGGCTTGCAAGAATGACCGAGCACGTGATCGACCGCGGCGACGGTGTCCACCTCGCCGTCGTGGACGACCCGGGGGAGGGGCCCCCGATCGTGTTGGCGCACGGCCTGACCGCCGCGCGGCGCTATGTGGTGATGGGCTCCAGGCGCCTGCAGCGAGCTGGCCACCGAGTCGTTGGCTATGACGCGCGCGGCCACGGGTCGTCGACGCCGCCCGATGCCCCAGACGCCTACGGATACGCGGTGCTGACCGCCGACCTGGTCGCCGTGCTCGACGAGGCGGCGATCGAGCGCGCGGTGCTGGCGGGCGTGTCGATGGGCGCCCACACGTCGCTGGCGCTCGCGCTCGCGCAGCCCGAGCGCGTGGCGGCGATCGTCGCGATCACGCCGGGATTCGATCCCGTCGAGTACGCCGACCCGGCGCGGCTCGCGCGCTGGGACGCGCTGAGCGAGGCGCTGCGCGACGGGGGGATCGACGCGTTCGCCGACGCATTCGGGGTGCAGCGGCTCCCCGAGCAGTGGCGCGAGACGGTGGTGCGCGCGCTGCGCCAGCGGATGGCGGTGCACGAGCGGCTGGACGCCGTCGCCGACGCGCTGCGCTGGGTGCCGCGCTCGGCGCCGTTCCCGGATCTGCACGCGCTCGAGCAGATCGAGTGCCCGGTGGTCGTGGTCGGCTCGCGCGACGAGGCCGATCCCGGGCACCCGCTGGACATCGCGACGCTCTACGCCGAGCTGCTGCCGAACGGGCGGCTCGTCGTCGAGGACGAGGGTTCGTCCCCGCTGGCCTGGCAGGGCGGCCGCGTGTCGAAGCTCATCGCGGAGGTGGCGCAGCAGGCGGGGTGAACGACGCCGGCGCGCGTCGTCAGCCGAGTCTTGAGATCCGACGCGTCGGTCTTAACGACGATCGACCCCGGACGCCGAGAAGCGTGCCGAGGCCGAGGAAGTCGGTCTGTGGGATCGCCGGCGCGAGCCGGAACGGTCCGCCGATGGCGTCAGTCGTTGAGCGACTTCTTGAGCGCGGCTGCCGCCGAGAACTTCGCGGCCTTGCTGGCCGCAATCTGGATCGGCTCGCCGGTGGCTGGATTACGACCCTCGCGGGCGGAACGCTCGCTCACGCTGAACTTGCCGAAGCCGGCGACCGCAACCTCGCCGCCTCCGGCGAGCTCTGCGGCGATCGCGTCAAAGGTGGCGTCAACCGCGCCCTTTGCATCAGAACCGCTGAGACCGGTGTCCGAGGCGACCTTCTGTGCGAGCTCCTGCTTGGTCATTGAGTGCTCCCGTCTCGAGTACAGATGGCGGTAACGCTAGCGGCTGCCTCGGCGGCGCAGGGTCTTTTCGCCGAGACGGCGATGGTGGCCGGCCGCTCCGCGCCAGCTTCGAGCCAAGCGGCGGCCTCCGCTTGCGGCCCAGAGTTAGCCATGGCTAAACTCACGATATGCCGCGCCCGACTTCTCTGCTCGCCCTCGCCCTGCTGGTCCTCGCGATGGCCGGCTGCTCAGCGGCGCAGGACGGAGCGAGCGCCGCGAACGTCGCCGAGCGCAAGGTGCGCGTGACGGCGACGACGAACTTCATCACCGACACGCTGCGCGAGATCGGAGGAGATCGTGTCGAGGTCACGGGGCTGATGGGCGCCGGGGTCGACCCGCATCTGTACAAGGCGAGCGCGGGCGACGTCGGCAAGCTGCGGGACGCCGACCTCATCGTCTACGGCGGACTGAACCTCGAGGGCAAGATGGCGGATCTGCTCGACGAACTCGCGGAGCGTCAGACGACCGTCGCGATCACGAAGGACATCGCACGCGACCGCCTGCTGGCGCCTCCGCAGGGGACCGCGTTCGAGTACGACCCGCACGTGTGGTTCGACGTCGGCCTGTGGCAGATCGCCGCGCGCACCGCCGCCGAAACGCTGAAGGCGAAGGATCCGACGCACGCTGCCGTCTATGACGCGAACCTCGCGCGCTACCGCGAGCGGCTCTCCGAGGTCGACGCCGACGTGCGAGCGCAGATCGCGACCATCCCGCGCGCGCGCCGCGTGCTCGTCACGTCACATGACGCGTTCGCCTACTTCGGCCGGCGCTACGACGTCGACGTCGTGGCGATCCAGGGGATCTCGACCGCCACCGAGGCCACGACCGCCTCCATTCGTCGCGTCGCGCAGATCATCGCCGCGCGGAACGTCAAGGCGGCGTTCATCGAGTCCAGCGTGCCGCGCCAGACCATCGACGCCGTGCTGGCCGCCGCCCGCCGCCGCGGCGCGGACGTGCGCGTCGGTGGTTCGCTCTTCAGCGACGCGGCGGGTGACCCCGACACGCCCGCGGGGACGTACATCGGAATGCTGCGCGCCAACGCCGAGACGATCACGAACGGGCTGCGGTGAGCGAGACGCCGACACCCGCCCTCGAACTCCGTCGCGTGACCGTCTCCTACGCCGCCCACCCGGTCCTGTGGGACGTCGACGCCAGCTTCCCAGCGGGCGCTCTGTCGGCGATCGTCGGACCCAACGGCGCCGGCAAGTCGACGCTCCTGAAGGCCGCGCTCGGCCTGATCGCCTCCGACGGTGGGCAGACGCTGATCGAGGGGCGCCCGGTACGCGCCGCACGCCATCGAGTCGCCTACGTCCCGCAGCGCGACGCGATCGACTGGGACTTTCCGATCACCGTGCGCGAGGTCGTCGAGATGGGCCGCTACGCGACGACCGGGTGGCTGCGCCGCGTCGGTCGCTCGGACGCGGCGCTCGTCGAGGCCTGCCTGCAGCGCGTCGGGATGGCCAGCTACGCGGCGCGCCAGATCGGTGAGCTGTCGGGAGGCCAGCGCCAGCGGGTGTTCATCGCGCGAGCGCTCGCCCAGCAGGCGCCGGTCATGCTGCTCGACGAGCCGTTCGCGGGCGTCGACGCCCGGACCGAGGCAAGCATCCTCGAGCTGATGCGCGAGCTGCGCGACGACGGCCGCTCGATCATCGTCGTGCACCACGACCTGGCGACGGTGCGCTCGGCGTTCGACTGGGCGCTGCTGCTCAACGTGCGCGTCGTCGCCGCCGGCCCCGTCGCCGAGGCGCTCACGCCGGCCAACGTGCGGCGCGCGTACGGAGCCGCCGTTCGCAGCGAGGACGAGACGCAGGCATCGTGGGCTGGCTGATCGATCTCATCCCGCTGGACTACAGCGATGCGGTCGTCGTGCTGGGCGCGATGCTGTTGGGCATCACCGCCGGCGCGGTCGGCGTCTTTGCCGTGCTGCGCCAGCGCAGCCTCGTCGGCGACGCGCTCTCGCATGCGGCGTTGCCGGGAGTGTGCATCGCGTTCATCGCCACCGGCGCGAAGGACGCGACGACGCTGCTGGCCGGCGCCGCCATCGCCGGCTTCGTCGGCGCGCTGCTGATGGTCGGCATCGAGCGCACCGGGCGGATCCGCCCGGACGCCGCGATCGGGGTGGTGCTGTCGAGCTTCTTCTCGCTGGGCATCGTCCTGCTGACCTACATCGCGAGCACCGACAACTCCAACCAGGCCGGCCTGGAGAGCTACCTGTTCGGTCAGGCGGCGGGCCTGCTCGAGCGCGACGTCGTGGTCATGGCCGTGCTGGCGCTCGTCGCCCTGACGCTCGTCGGGGTCGGCTTCCGCGCCCTCAAGACGACGCTGTTCGATCCGGCCTTCGCGGGCGCGGTCGGGCTGCCGGTACGGGCGCTGGAGATCGCGATGACGGCGCTGCTCGTGATCGCGATCGTCATCGGCTTGCGGATGGTCGGGGCGATCCTGATGGTCGCGATGCTCGTCGCCCCGGCCGTCGCCGCACGTCAGCTCGCGGGGCGCCTCGCGTTCGTCATCCCGCTGGCGGCTGCGATCGGCGCCGCCGTCGGCGTCAGCGGGACGCTGCTGGCATCACGCGCGGAGGTGCCGACCGGCCCCGTGATCGTGCTCGTGGCCATCAGCTGCGTCATCGTGTGCGTGCTCGTGGCGCCGCGGCGCGGCGTGCTGTGGCGTGCGCGCCGGCTCGCCCGCGATCGCCGCCGCATCCTCGCCGAGGGCGTGCT
>DASYVZ010000195.1:0-9379 GCA_035936515.1 Solirubrobacteraceae bacterium
GGCCTGCGCGCCGTAGCGCGCGCGGCGGACCTGCGTGCGCGTGCCGACGCCCGTCAGCACGTAGCGAGCGGCCTCCTCGCGCGCGGGACCGAGCAGCATCTCGCCCGCCGCCGACACGCCGCCGCCGATGATGACGAGCTCGGGGTCGAAGGTGTTGATCGCGTTCGCGATGCCGATCCCGAGGCGACGGCCCAGCAGCTCGATCGCGGCGCAGGCGCCGGCGTCGCCGTCAAGTGCGAGGTCGATCGCGCGCCCGGGCGGGATGCCGTGCGCGGCGGCGAGCTCGTTGAGCGCGCTGCCGGAGGCCAGCGCCTCCAGTGACCCCGGCTGGGGGTGGTCGCCGGCGGCCGCGAAGGGGGTGCCCGACAAGTCGGCCCCGACGATCGTGTGGCCGAGCTCGGCGGCGGCGCCGGTGGCGCCGCGCATGATGCGGCCGCCGATGACGATCCCGCCGCCGACGCCGGTGCCGACAGTGAGCATCACGAGGTTGCGGGCGACGAGGCGCCCGTCGTCGTCGTGCGCCTCGGCAAGTGCGGCGGACGTCGCGTCGTTGTCGATGTAGACGCGCACCCCGAGCCGCTCGCGCAGGACCGCGCGGAGGGGCACGTCCTGCAGCGGGATGTTGACCGAGGAGCGGATGCGCCCGGTCTCCCAGTCGACGACGGACGGCACCGCCACGCCGACCGCGCTCGCATCGCCGGCCGCGCCGATGGCGTCGACGAGCTGCGTGATGAGCGCTTCGGCGCTGCCGGTCTCGGTCGGCTCGAGCACCGGCTCACCCATCCTCGCGCCGTCCAGTACGGCGACCGCCGTCTTCGTGCCGCCAACGTCGACGCCGATGAGCCGTTCTGCCATGAGGTCTTTCACGCTACCCGGTGTCCCGAGTACCACACCGGGTAGCGTGCGCTGGATGGCCGATGCCAGCACGACGTTCCTCAAGCTCGCGGGGTCGCTGGACTATCCGCTGTTCGTCGTCACCGCCTCCGACGGCGATCGGCACGAAGGCTGCGTGATCGGCTTCGCCACCCAGTGCAGCTTCCGCCCGGCCCGGTTCCTGACCTGCCTCTCGCGTGAGAACCGCACGTTTCGCTTCGCGTGCGGCGGGGGCGGAGTCGACGCGCTCGCCGTGCATCTCGTCCCCCGCGCGCGCACGGAGCTCATCGAGCTGTTCGGCGGGCGGACGGGCGACGACATCGACAAGTTCGCGCGCTGCGCATGGCGTCGCGGCCCGCGCGGGCTGCCGATCCTCGACGACTGCCCGAGCTGGTTCGCCGGCGCGATCTGCGCGCGCCATGACCTCGGCGACCACGTCGGGTTCGTGCTCGAGCCCTTCGAGGCGCAGTTTGCGCCCGACGAGGAGAGCGTGTTCTTCCAGGCGGTAAAGGATGCCGTCGAGCCTGGCCACCCGGTCACGTGACGGCGGCTCGCAACGAGCCGCCCGTCGTGCTGCGCCGGCTGCTGCCGGCGGCAGGTGAGCTGACCGCCGACGAGCTCGTCGAGGAGCTGCGGCCCTGGGAGATGGCGGCGCCGCAGCGCCCGCACGTCGCCGTCAACATGGTGCACACCTGCGACGGCCGGGCGACGGTGCACGGCCGCACGGGGCCCATCTCGAGCCTCGCCGACCGCCAGCTCTTCCATGGGCTGCGCACGCGCGTCGACGCCGTGATGGTCGGCGCCGGGACGCTGCGCGTCGAGCGCTACGGGCGCATCGTGCCCGATGCGGCGCGCCGCGGGCAGCGCCGCCACACGGGGCTCGAGGCCGATCCGCTCGCGATCGTGGTCAGCGGGTCACTGGATCTCCCATCCGACGTGCCGCTGCTGCAGGATCGGGCGTCGAGGGTGGTGATCGTCACCGCGGCGCAGCATTCACTCGAAGGTGTGCACGCGCAGGTCGAGTACGTGCGCTGCGCGCCGGTCGACCTGCCCGCCGCGCTCGCGCAGCTGCGCCGCGCGCACGGCGTGCGGGCGATCCTCTGCGAGGGCGGGCCACACCTCAACGCCGCGCTGCTCGCCCAGGGACTGATCGACGAGCTCTTCCTCACAACCGTCCCGGTCCTCGCGGGCGCGGCGGGGGCGCTTTCGATCATGGACGGGGCGCCGCTGCAGGCGCCGCTCGGCCTGTCGCTGCGGTGGATGGTCGAGCACGAGGGTGAGATCTTCGCCCGCTACGCGATCGGCGCCGCGCGGCAACCGCGGCCGCAGCCCGCCTAGTCCTCGAAGGGCAGCAGGCGCTCGATGCCCGCGATGCACAGCACTCGGAAGACCTGCTCGGGCGGGCGCGTGAGGCGCAGGCGGCCGCTGTCGGCCCGCGACCGGGCATCGGCCGCAACCAGCAGCCGGATCCCGGTGGAGTCCATGAATTGCAATCCGGCGAGGTCGATGACGATCGTGGTGGCGTCCGTCGCCTCGACGTGGAGCAGCTCGCGTTCGACTTCGGTGGCGTTCGAGAGATCCATCTCACCGGTGAGCGCGATCGTGTGAACATCCCCCTCCCGGTGCGAGCGCAGGGTGAGCTGACCGAGCTCGATGATGTGCTCAGGCCGCGAGTGAGAGGGGATGGAACGATCGGTCAACTGAAATCACGCTCCGTGGTTGCGTGGGTCCAGAGCGCGTCCCTTTCCGGCGGCTCGTCCCCTCCGGTCTGACTGCCTCGGTACCCGCGGTGAACGAGCCGCGAGGCGTTGCCAGTCTACCCCACCCGGGCAGCACGCACGAAGACCCTCTGGTGAACACCGAGAAGGCCTTCGAAGACGCTGCTGAGGCAGCGGCGCCGGATCGTCCGTCGGACGTGCCGGCGCTATTGAGTCAGCTAGGCGTGATCCTGCTCCGGCGCCTGCGGGTTCGTGGACGTCGTGCCCGATGCCGGACCGGCCTCTCCCTCGCCGGTGCCGTCACCCGGTTTGCCCTGGTCATCGGGCGTCGTCGGGGCGTGGACCGGAGTGCCTTCCTCGTCGCCGCTCTTGATGTCGGCGTCCTTCAGGGCGTCCTCGCCGTAGGCAGTGTCCTCGGGCGGACTGGAGCGAGCGGACTCATCTGACATTGTGTGTTCCTCTCCTCGTAGATGAAACCCGGCTACGGCCTTACCCGGTGCCGCGCTCCTTGACGCGTTCGGGTCGCCAGGGCGCAGCTGTCGGTCGTCGCCCGTACGGTGCCGCGATCCCCCGGGGTGAACGCTGAAGCGCCGCGACGCGAGGTGACGCAAAAGCCGTGCTTGCGCGGGGGCACGAGCGGGCAGCACCGCGCCGACATGGCTGAAGAACCTGAAGAAGCCGACGGCAACGGCAACGCCGATCAGCCTGAGGAGGCACCCGACCCGCACGAGATGTTCGCGCGGACGCGCGACGAGGGCAAGCGTCGCCTCACGCGCTCGAAGCTCGACCTCTCGACGACCTCGCTCGTGGCGGGTTTCGACATCGTTTTCGGCCTCATCGCAGTCGCGACGGCGACGGCGCTGCTGACGCCGCGATTCGGGCCGAGCGCGGCGCATTTCGTCGGCTCGCTGTTCTTCGGCATCGCCTTCATCTTCATCGTCGTCGGTCGCTCGGAGCTCTTCACCGAGAACTTCTTCGTTCCGATCACGGCGTTGAGGCGCGGCAAGCTCTCCGTGCTGAAGCTCGTGGAGCTGTGGACGATCTCGCCGGTCATGAACATGGTCGGAGGGACCGTGCTGATCCTCATCGTCAGCACGAAGGGCGTCCTGCCGGAGGGCACCGCCCCGGCGCTCAACGAGCTCGCGGTGCACATCGACGAGCTTCCCCTGTGGAGCGCGTTCTGCAGCGCGATCATCGGGGGGGCGCTGATCACCGCCATGACGTGGATGGTCGAGGGCGTCGGCACCGTCGGCGGGCGCATCGTCATCGCGTGGATCGCCGGCACCGTGCTGGCGCTGGCGTCGCTGAACCACGTCATCGTGGTGACGCTCGAGCTGATCTTCGGTATGCGCTTCGGCACCACGATCTCGTTCGAGGACACCGCCGTGAACTTCGGCATCGCCGCCGCGGGCAACATGCTCGGGGGCCTCGTGTTCGTCACGCTCACGCGCACGAGCCAGGCGATCGGCGCCGGCGAGACGAACGACCCGACCCGCTGACGGCGGGTGCTCAGCGCGAGGCGCTGCGACAGCGGTCGTGCACGGTGGTGCCGTGCAGGCTGATGCACGCCTGGCCGCCGCGGATCGGCTCGCCGCACAGTGGGCAGCGGCGATCCTCGGACCTGCGGCGGGAGGTGAGCTGCTCCTGAACGCGCGCCATCATCGCCGCACGCGCTGAGGTGCCGTGCGCGCTGGGTGAGGCCGGTTGCCTCGGATCGATCGACATGAGATTTCCCTATCTGTCCGGCTTCGCCGACGCGATGGCGGCAGGACTGAACTTCGTGTGAACAGTGCTCCTGTTGTCGTGTCGCCCAACTGGGAGCGCTACCGCATGACAGGGACCTCACGGACGCCGCCCGCGCTGTGTCGCGCGCGTCGCCCAGGTCTACGTGGTTCCCGTAGAAGGGCTCCGCCATGCGCTTTTCAGCGCCGGCAGCGCACTGTGTTCACGTCCAGGATCCGCCCGTCGGCCGAGACGAACGCCGTCCGGGCGCGGCCGGGCGACAGCTCGATGCGCAGCGCGCCGAAGTCGCGATCGTTGCCGAAGGCCAGGCGGCGGTCGCGGCGCAGCGCGTGGCGACCATGGCCGCCGGCGCCGGCCACGTACTGCGTGATCGCGTCGACCGGCTTGAAGCGCTGCATGTTGTGGTCGTGCCCGGTCACGACGATCCGGGCATGGCCGCGCAGCGCGTTCCACAGCGCGCCGATGCCGGGCTCGTCCCCGTACCGGCCGGCGTTGAACCGCGGCTTGTGCCAGAAGGCCAGCCGGCAGGTGCCGGTCGCGCGCAGCTGCTCGCGCAGCCAGCGCACCTGCGCGGAGCGCGCGCCGTGCGGCGCCTCGGTGTTGAGGCTCAACAGCTGCCAGCCGGCGACGTCGAAGGCGTAGAACGCGGGCGGCGGGCGGCCGAACACCTCTTCCCAGTACGGCTCATAGCCCGCGCCGCGCTGGCGCCATTCGTGGTTTCCGGGCGTGGGCGCGGTCTTCGCGGCGAACTCCCCGTACAGCGGGTCGTAGCGGTCGCGGTAGTCGGCGGCCGTGCCGTCACCGACGAGCAGGCTGACCAGGCCCGACCCGTAGACGTCGCCGAGGTAGAGCAGCCGGTCAAAGCGCTTGCGCTTCATCCGCTGCACCACCGAACGGGCGGCGCTGCCGCCGTCGGCGCCGTCGCCGACCGCCCAGAGCGTCGCTTGGTCCTGCGGGCCCGACGGCAGGTACGGACCGCCGGGCGCGCGGATCGCCGGCTCCGAGCGCCACGGCGCCCACAGGTAGACGCCGACCGCCAGCGCGACGACGGCCAGGATCGCAACCAGGCGCCTCATCGGCGCAGACCGTAGCGGCGTACGATCGGTCGATGGAGCGCGAGCCCCTCGACGGCATCGCGGCAGCCGACATGCATCTCGGGTGCAAGGTCCCGCTGCCGACGGCAGCGCTGCCGCTCGCGCGTTGGGTGGAGGTCGTCACCGCGGGGCCCGGCGCGGTGCAGGTCGAGTGGAACCTCGACGCGTCGCGGCCAGGTTCGCCCGGCCGCGTGACGCTCTACGCGGGCCACCGGGCCCCTCCCGACCGCGGGCTGCCGGCGCCGACGGCCGCCGGCCGCTTCGCGTATCGCCAAGCACCGCTCGAAGAGGCCGAGGCCGAGCTGCGCCCGGTGCAGGAGCTCGCGTGGGAGCACGACGGCCTGTACCTGCGGCTGACCGGCCAGGGCCCGTGGCAGCTCGACGAGCTCGTCACCCTCGCCGACTCGATCGCCTGACCGGCGCCCGACGGCGCCTGACGCAGCGACTACATTGGCGCGCGATGGAGCGCCTGACGGTCAACGAGCTGGTGGCGATGTTCGGGGGCCTGTTGCTGGGCGCCGGACTGTTCGTCGACTGGTACGAGGCGGTCAGCCCGCTCGCGGTCCTGGCCGGCACGCTCGGGCTCGCCAGCCACAGTGGCTGGGAGACGCATCAGATCCTGCGCTGGGCACTGCTCGTCATGGCGATCGCGCCGTTCATCCTCGCCTACGTCGTCGCGCGTGATCATCAGCTCACGTGGGCGCGCGGGGAGCTCACCGCGGTGCTGTCGATCTTTGCCTTCGGGGCGCTGCTCTACGTCGGAGCGATCGATCGCCCGGGCGATCCCGCCGGGCAGATCGAGCTCGAGTGGGGCTGGTATGTCGCGCTGCTGGGCTCGATCCTCATGCTGGCGGGGTCGGCGCTGCGCTCGGGCGAGACCGCCCGGCGCCGCAAGCCGCCCGGCACGATCTGAGCCGCACGGCATCGCCTGAAACCACGCCGCGGCAACGGGGTACTTCGTGCTGTCCCATCCAAATTCGTCGCGTCAATAAAGGAGGCGTGATGGATCTCCTCAAGAGGCTCGATCCACTCTGGATCGGCCTGCTCATCGTCGGTGGCCTGAACTGGGCCATCCTCGCCCTGTTCGACACCAACGTCGTGGCCGAGATCTTCGGCACCGGCACCGTCGCGGACGTCATCTACGTCCTCGTCGGCCTGGCGGCGCTGATGCTCGTGCCGCGACTGTTGAAGGACACGCACGTGACCGGGGGCCGCACGCACCCGGCGTAGCCGGCACGCGATGGTCGCGCGGGCCCGCACGACCGAAGCGCCGGCGATCACCCGCCATCCCGGCCGTCCGCGGCGGCCGGGAGAAGCGCGTTTCACGCAGTGCGGCTGGGCTCGGCCTTCGTGCGCGCCGGCGGATCGGGGACGGCGTCGACGTCGTCGGGCGCGGCGTACCGGCCCACCACGGACTCCGCGAGGTCCAGGCGGGCGAGCGAGCGCAGGAAGCCCTGGGTGACGATCACGTGGATGCGCGACTGCGTCGCTGAGTACAACCAGCGCGCCACGCCGCTGGCCAGGGCGGGATAGAAGTTCGCGACCTCGACCTCCACGCGCACACGCGCGGTCGCCTCGTCGAGCGGCGGGCAGCGCTCGACCTCGATCTGCAGGTGGCCGTCCCCGCCGTGCGCCGTGCGCGAGACGAGCACGCCGCTGGCGATCCGCCAGCGCACGACGCCGCGTGTCGCGTCCATCTCGTACTGCGGCGCGTGGAAGCGCAGCAGCACGAACGGCCGCGCCACGAAGACGACCGCGCGCTCGTCCTCGTCGTACTTCACGCGGATCAGGCCCAGCGACATGCGCGACAGGAAGCGCCAGTACGTGCGCGCGAGGCGCTCGAGGTGCATCGGCGACCACAGCTCGGCGAGCGCCGCCGTGGGCAGCGTCAGCTCGGCCGCCTGGACCGATCGCACGGCGCCCTGGGAGTCCATCGTCGTGTCGTCGGTGGGTTCGGCAAGCACCGCCGGCGCCAGCCTCCGCGGCCGGCCGCGGAGCCGCTTGACGGCGGCGACGGACGCCAGCGCGAGCGCGGCCGCGGCGGCGATCACGAGGGCCACGTTCACCATCGCCGGACACGGTACCCAGCGGCGGTCATGAGGTCGCGACGAGTGGGTAGTGACCACGCCATGTCACTGCAACGAGCAACCGCACCCGACCCGCACGACCTGCTGCCGGCGGCGCCGTCCTTCTCCGTCGAGAGCGAGGACGTCCAGGACGGCCAGCCGCAACCCGCCAAGCACGCGCACCCGAGCGCCGGCGGTGAGAACGTCTCGCCGCACCTGCGCTGGTCTGGCTTCCCCGACGAGACCAGGAGCTTCGCCGTGACGTGCTACGACCCCGACGCTCCGACCGGCAGCGGCTTCTGGCACTGGGTCGTGTTCAACCTCCCCGCCGACACGACCGAGCTTCCGACGGGTGCGAGTCCCGACGGGCTGCCGGCCGGCGCCGTGGAGGTGCGCAACGACTACGGCGAGCTGGGATACGGCGGCGCGGCGCCTCCCGCCGGCGACATCGCGCACCGCTACGTCTACACGGTATTCGCCGTCGACGAGGAGCAGCTCGAGATCCCGCAGGAGGCCTCGCCGGCCTACGTCGGCTTCAACCTCACGTTCCACACGCTCGCGCGCGCGGCGATCAGGCCGACGTTCGAGGTCAAGGAGTAGGCGACCCGCCCGCCGCCCGCCGGCGCGGCGCCGAGCAGCTACGCGGCGGGCCCCGACCTGACGCGCGCGTACCCGATCTCGCCGGTGCCGGTGAACGCGAGCGCATCGGCCGTGGCCTGCGTCAGATCCCACGAGAAGCCGGCGTGGAACGGGCCGCGGTCGATGACCGGCACGACGATGTCGCGGCGCCTGTACGTGATCGCGACGAGCGCGCCGCAGGGCAGCTCCTTGTGCGCCACGCCGTGCATGTCGGGGGTGAGCGTCTGGCCGCAGGCGGTCTGCCGGCCGAAGAAGCCGGGGCCGTAATAGGTCGCCATCGCCCTGCGGTAGACCATGACCTTCGCGATCGGCCCGGCGGCGCTGGAAGCCGACGCGCTGCGGCGACCCGTCAGCACTGCGCGCAGGCTGATGCGGCCCATGCGGTCGGCCTTCCAGTCGATGCTGAAGCGGTCGCTGCTGCGAACGCGGGCGCGGGCGACGTTGCGCCAGCCGTGCTTCGGATCGAGGCGTTGCAGGACGATCTGCCGGCGGGCGGCGCCGGGCATCGTGCCGCGCGCCACGAGGCGCTTGTGCAGGACGGCGATCGGCCCCACGACGAGCGACTGCGTGCCCGGATCGCCGTAGCCCATCCCGCCGGTGGTCTCCGGCAGCGCCTCGGGGAACGCCGCACCGCCCGTGTCCGGAGCCGCGGGCGCGGCGCCGGCCGCCCACAGCGAGAAGGCCGCGCAGAGCACGGCGACGAGGACTGCTCGATCGCGGCGGGATTCAGGCATGGGTGGTGGCCGCCTACGGGGTGAGCTGACGGGCTCGCGCTTTCCAAGCGCTACGGCCTGTGCTGGGCCGATTCGCCCCGGCGGTCCGGCGTCCATCCGGTCCGCAATTGGGTCCCCCGCTCACCGGACGCGGACGTCCGATGATTCGGCAGTGTGCGGCAGGGTAGCGCGTTTATCCTCGTCGTGACGGCTGACTTCGCCGCACTGAATCTATGGCTTGGGAAGTCGATCCAGCATCGACTGCAGCGTCTGGCGTCCGACGGCGACGCCGATCTGGGCCAGCTCGGCGGCGGCCTGGATCGACGTGGAGATGAGCTCGGCGGCGGGCGACGCTGAGGTTTCGCCGGCGAGGCTGTCCGGTGCGGCGTAGCCCGCGGCAGGGATCTTGCGCTCTGGAGGTACGCGCGGGCGCTCCGCGGCCGGCGCCGTCTTCGCCGTTGCGCGCGAACGGGTGGACGGCTGCGACCGCGGGGCGGCGGCCCGCCGAGCGCCCTTCGGAGCGGCCTTTGCGG
>DASYVZ010000196.1:0-3510 GCA_035936515.1 Solirubrobacteraceae bacterium
TCGGGATCGGGATGCAGGCGCTCTCGAGCAGCATGAGGATGAAGACGCCCGGAAGCCCGAGCTCGCGGACGACGCTGACCGCGAACTCGACGATCGGGTCCGTCAGGGAGGCGACGACGAACACGGGGCGGGAGGGTACTCGCCCCGCCCGCTCGGCCGTTCGTGGGCGCCGCACGGCTAGCCTCCGGGCGCACGATGCGCGTCTGGGTGGACCTCACGAACAGCCCGCACGTGCTCGTCCTGCGGCCGATCGTCGCCGCGCTGCGCGAGCAGGGCCACGACGTGCAGCTCACCGCACGCGACTTCGCGCAGACGATCGGCTTGCTCGAGCGCTTCGGGATGGAGCACACGGAGGTCGGCCGTCATCGCGGCGGCGGTCTGGCGGCGAAGGGGCGCGGGCTGCTGTCGCGCTCGGTGGCGCTTGCGCAGTGGGCGCGCCACCGCCGCTTCGACCTCGCCATCGGCCACGGCTCCAACGACGTCACCATCGCCGCGCGGCTGCTGCGGATCCCGTGCTCGACGATGTTCGACTACGAGTGGGCGACGGTCCAGCACACGGTCAACTGCCGTCTCGCGCAGACCGTCGTCGTGCCCGACGCGATCGCGCCCGCGCGGCTGGCGCGCTACGGCGCGGCGGGCAAGATCGCCGCCTACGAGGGCCTCAAGGAGGAGTACTACCTCGCGGACTTCGAGCCCGACCCGGCGATCCTGGAGGAGCTCGGGCTCGATCTCGCCGAGCCGATCGCGGTGGTTCGCACGCCGCCGGCGGTCTCGCTGTATCACCGCTTCGAGAACGACGTTCTCGGCGCGATGCTCGAACGCCTGCGGGGCACGCAGACCGTCGTCCTCCCCCGCACGGCACGGCAGCGCGCCGAGCTGCGCGGTGGCGGCTTCGTCGTGCCCGGACATGCCATCGACGCCCAGTCGCTGATCGCCTACGCCGACCTGGTCGTCTCCGCCGGGGGCACGATGAATCGCGAGGCGGTCGCGCTCGGGACGCCGGTCTGGACGACGTTTCAGGGGCGTCTCGGCGCCGTCGACGAGCAGCTCATCGCCGAGGGGCGCCTGCGGGTGCTCACACGGGCGCAGGACGTGGCCCTGGCCAAGCGCCCGGCTGATGCGGTGGGCGCGCAGCGGGTGCGCCGCGATCCGGCGCTGCTGGCGGCGCTGCTCACGCGGCCGCTGGCCGGCGCCTGACGCACCGAGGCGTGCGTCTGCCGCTGCGCGCCCTACAATCCCACCCGATGCGCCGACGGATCCGCTCGGCGACGGTTCCCCTGCACCGCCATTCGCTCCCCCAGGTCGCGGTCGACGGGGTATTGGTCGCGCTCGCGTACTGGCTGGCCTACCGGCTGCGCTTCGACGGCCCGTCGGGCGTGCCGCCGCGCTACGACGACCTCTTCGACGCGACGATCGTCCCGGTCGTGATCGGCTCGGTCGTGATCTTCGCCGCGTTCGGCATGTACGGGAAGTGGTGGCGCTACGTCACGCAGCGCGACTACAGCGCGATCGTGCAGGGCGTCGTCGCCTCCGCGCTCGCGCTGCTGCTCTACATCGCCGTCGCCAAGCCGGTGACGCGGACGATCGACGGCTTCGAGACCGCGGTCACCGCGCCGGCCGGCGTCCTCGCGCTGCACCTGCTGCTCATGCTGACCTTCGTCGGCGGCGCGCGCTTCATCGCCCGCACGGTCTACGAACGCCCGCTGCGCGGCTTCCGTGCGAGCAAGGATGCGCGCGGGCTGCTGATCGTCGGCGCCGGCGACGGCGGCCGGCTCGTGCTGCGCGAGATCCTGCGCAACCCGGAACTGCGCCTCAAGCCGGTCGGCTTCGTCGACGACGACCCGCTCAAGCGCCGCCTGCGGATCGACGGCGTGCGCGTGCTCGGCACCACGCAGGAGCTCGGCCGGATCCTCGACGAGGTCGAGCCCGACGAAATAACGATCGCGATCCCGTCCGCGCCGGGCATCCTGCGTGCGAACGTCGTGCGCTGCTGCCGCGAGCGCGGGATCCCGGTGCGCACGCTGCCGACGGTCTTCGAGCTGCTGCAGAGCGGCGCCACCGCAGTGCGCCAGGTGCGCGACGTGCAGATCGAGGACATCCTCGGCCGCGAGCCGGTGCTCATGGAGCTCAACCGCGTCGGCGCCTACCTGAACTCCGAGGTCGTGCTCGTGACCGGCGCGGGCGGCTCGATCGGCAAGGAGCTCTCGCGCCAGATCGCCCGCGTCGTGCCGCGCCGGCTGATCCTGCTCGACCACGCCGAGGACAACCTCTTTCAGATCCAGCGCGAGCTCGAGCACGACCGCCACGTGCACCCGTCGACGCTCGACGTCGTGCTCGCCGACTGCAAGGAGGAGGAGCGGATGCGGGAGGTCTTCGACCTCTACCGCCCGACCGTCGTCTTCCACGCCGCCGCCTACAAGCACGTCGGTCTGATGGAGTCCAACCCCGTCGAGGCGGTGCGCAACAACGCGATTGCGACGCGGCTGATGGCGCGCGTCTCCGGCCAGACGAAGGTCAAGACCTTCGTCCTCGTGTCCACCGACAAGGCGGTCGATCCCTCGACGGTCATGGGCGCCTCCAAGGCGCTGGCGGAGTTCGCGCTCGAGGCCGAGCAGGCACGCTTTCCCGGCACCCGGTTCTGCGGCGTGCGCTTCGGCAACGTGCTGGGCTCGTCGGGCTCGGTCGTGCCGATCTTCCGCCGCCAGATCGCGCTCGGCGGCCCGGTGACGGTGACCGACGAGCGCATGACGCGCTACTTCATGACGATTCCCGAGGCGGTCCAGCTGATCATCCGCGCCGGCGGACTGGGCCGGGCCGGCGCCGGCGGCGAGATCTACGTGCTCGAGATGGGCGAGCCCGTGCGGATCCTCGAACTCGCGCGGACGATGATCGAGCTGTCCGGCCTCGAGCCCGACCGCGACATCGCGGTCGAGATCGTCGGCCGGCGGCCCGGCGAGAAGCTCCACGAGGAGCTCTTCAACCCGTACGAGCGACCGCAGCCGACGCCCGCCGAGAAGATCCTGCGCGCCGAGCGCACGCCCCGTGCCCCGCAGGTCGTCGACGAGATGTTCGACCAGATCGGTCTGCTCGTCCTGGAGGGCGACGCGGCCGGTCTTGCTGCGAAGGTGTCCGAGCTGTCGGCGATACCGGAGGCCGAGGTGACTAGGATTTCGCAGTCTGAGCCTGAAGCTGCTGCTGTGATCTCTGCCTCTCCTCGAACCCCGAGCGACGGCGCGCACTCGTGAGCGCGGCGATCATCGCTGCCTCGGCGGCGACCCTTGTCGAGCAGATCGGCTCCTATGCGGGGCTCGCCGCGATGCTCGGCCTGGGCATCATGGCGCTGCTGTACTTCGCCCAGGCCCGCGAGGTCCGGCGCCTGCGCGAGTGGGCGGGACGCGAGCCCGAGCGCGCCGCCGAGCTGGCACAGCGCGTGCAGGGCGACCCGCAGCGCCGCGTCGTCGCCCAGCCGCTGCAGCCGTCTACGCCCGCCGCCCAGCAGCAGGCCACCGC
>DASYVZ010000197.1:0-1697 GCA_035936515.1 Solirubrobacteraceae bacterium
CGATGCTCGACGCCGGCGAGGTCGATGTCGCTTCGGTCTTCACGAGCGAGGGGCAGCTCGCCGGCGACGACTACGTCGTGCTCGACGACCCCCGCCGGCTGTTCGCCTCCGGCCACGTCGCCCCGGTCGTCAACGAGAAGGTGCTCGAGGCGCACGGCCCGGGGCTGCGTGAGGCGATCAATGCGGTCAGCCGGGAGCTGACGACGAGCGCCATGCGCGAGATGAACGGCGCCGTGGATCTCAGGAAGCGACAGCCGGCCGCGGTGGCCGGTGAGTTCCTGCGCGCGCGCGGCCTGCTGTCGCGCTGACCGAGCGCTCGACCGCGTCACTCGTCCGCTAGCCTGCCGATCGATGACGGGGACGATCCGCGTAGCGGTGTGTGACGACGCTCGGGCGGTGAAGTTCTTCCTGCGTCATGTGCTCGAGGAGGAGGGCGACATCGAGGTCGTGTCGGCGACGAGCACGGGTGAGGAGGCGCTCGGGCAGCTCGTGGACTGCCGTGCCGATGTGTTGCTGCTCGACCTCGTCCTGCCCGACGTGCCCGAGCCCGCGATGCTCGTAGACCGGATCCGCGCGGGCACGCCGGACACCGCGATCGTGCTCATCTCGAACCTCCCGCCGTTCAGCCTCGAGAAGGAGGCGGCGCGGCTCGGGACGGATGGCTGGGTTCCCAAGGCGGCCAAGCCCGCGCAGCTGCGCGACGCGGTGCGCGCGGCGATGACCGCTGGTTCGTCGGAGTAGCCCTTCTCGCGCGGCGTCGCGCCCGCGCTCAGCAGTCGGCGACCGCGACGTGGCGGTCGGATCCGACGGTCAGCGCGCGACGGCCGTTGAGCAGCTCGAGCAGCTCGTCGCCGACGACCTCGCGGCGCCAGCCGCGCAGCGTGCGCACGTCGGGCGGCGGGTTGCCGTCGCGCATGGCGAGGACGATGCGCTGCAGGTCGGCGCGGGCCGCGATCAGCTCGTAGGCGAGCTCCTCCTCCAGCGCGCGAGCGCGCACCAGCGCCTCGCTGAGCGCGATCACGGGTGCGTCGAGCGCATCGGGCTGCGCCGACCGCTCGCCATCGACCGGGATCGGCGGACGGCTGCGTCCGCGCTGCACCGCGTCGAGGATCGCGCGGCCGCGGCGGCGCAGCGTGGAGTCGTTGATGCCGCGGATCTGCTCGAGCTGGGCCATCTGGCTCGGGCGCCGCTTGGCGATCTCGACCAGCGCGGCGTCTGACAGCACGGACGGGATCGGCCGGTCCTGCGCGCGCGCGGTCTCCTCGCGCCAGACGACCAGCTCGCGGGCGACCGCGCGCAGCTTGGGATCGAGCGAGTTGACGCGCGGCAGCCGCGCGAAGATCGCGTCCGCATCGCGCTCGTCGGTCGTGCTCGCCAGCGCGACGCACTCCTCGCGCGCCCAGTCCAGGCGCCCGCGCGCGCGCAGCCGCTCCTGCAGCTCGCTCGCCGCCTGCAGGATGTGACGCACGTCGTCGCGCGCGTACTCGACCTGCTCGCCGCTCAACGGCCGCGCGTCCCAGCGAGTGAAGCTCGCGCTCTTCTGCAGCCGGACGCCGAGCAGCTCGTGCAGCAGCGCCTCGTAGCCGAGCTGGGCGCGCAGCCCGGCGAAGCCCGCCGCCAGCTGCGTGTCGAAGAGGTTCGTGACCTGCGTCTGGCAGACCCGGCGCAGCAGCGCGACGTCCTGGCGGCCGGCGTGC
>DASYVZ010000198.1:0-6738 GCA_035936515.1 Solirubrobacteraceae bacterium
GTCGGGGCCGCCCCTGCGCGCGAGGTCGAGCCCGATGACGACGTTCTCGTACGCGGCCGCCGTCGCCTGCGCCAGCGCGTAGGCCCGTGCGCGATTGCGCTCGAAGGCGTTCCAGCGCCTCGGTACCTGCCATTCGAGCACTCCCGCCGGCAGCTGGCCCGAGGGCAGGCTGATCCGCAGGCTGCGGCCCGTCGACTCGACGAAGCCGCCGTGCGCGGACTGCGGCGCCGAGAGCGCGGTGGCCCACATCCGCGCCTGCGCGCCGGTCTCCATCGCGTGGCCGTTCCAGCGCGCCGCCGTCGACCAGGAGTAGCGCCCGGATGGATCGGTGCTGCCGGGCCGAGGCAGCGTCTGCTTGTTGGCGGGATGGCGCGGCGACAGCGGGTTGCCCGCGAGATCGTGCGCCTGCGAGTCGCCGCCCCAGTTCTCGTAGAAGGAATGGCCGACGTACTCCTCCACGCCTGCGTCGATCTGCCGCAGGTCGCTGGCCTGCACCACGCCGTCGACGATCGCGGCCGGCGTCGACCAGCGATGCTCTCCGGGGCTGGTCAGCATGCTCTCGCCCGCGAGCGGGTCCTCCCACAGACCGGCATCGAGGAAGTTCATCGGCCCCTTGCCGACGTCGCCGAAGCGCGCATCCGCGTTGTAGAAGAAGGTCGTCAGGTCGTCCCATACGGCGACGACCCGCCGGCTGTAGTCGAAGAACTTCACGACGCGCAGCAGCATGATGTTGAAATCGGTGGTGTCGACCGTCGAGCTCACGCCGCCGGGGGTGATCGTCTGTGGGTGGGGGTACTTGCCGCCGATGATGACGTTGGCCTCGCGCGCCAGGCGCGCCATGTGCAGCGCCTCGCGGTACAGCCACCCGCTGTTGCGCGTGAGCTCGGCCATGATCTCCGACACGCGGCCGAACCCGTGCACCGCCGCGCCGGCGGCGGGCGTCGCCTCCGCGCGCGCCCACAGCTCCGGGCTTGTCCGCCGCACGACCGGCTCGGAGTAGTCGGGACCGGCGCGCAGGAACAGATGGCTCGGATGGTCGATCATGCATTCGCTCGCCGAGAGGAAGTTGCGCGTGACCGCTGCCATCGGCGGCGCCTCGACGCCGCACGCCGCCTCGATGGCGAGCGCCGAGCAGATCGAGTGCGCGACGCCGCAGGCGCCACAGGCGCGGCTGGAGATGAACACCGCGTCGCGCGCGTCGCGGCCGACCAGGATGTTCTCGTAGCCGCGGAACGTCGTCGCCATCGCCACGGCGTCGGCCACCGTGCGGTTGCCGAAGTCGGCGACAGCGTGGAAGGCCAGGTCGCCGCTGACGCGGGTGACCGGCGCGAACCGCAGGTCGTGCGCGGCGCCCCCCGTCGTCTGCTGGCTGTCCGGCGACGTCTGGATGGTGCTCATCTACAGCTCCTCACGGGTGATCAGGTGCTCCTGCAGCACGGGGACGCTCGCCTCGAGATCGATGCCCTTCTGGCGCAGGATGTCGCGGCTCTGGGGCAGCGGCTGCTTCTTGTTGCGCTTCGCGTGGTTGACGGAGCCGGCGTACTGCAACTTCTTGTAGAAGAACTGGTTGACCTTGTTCATCGGGTGGGGCGTCACGGGGTTGACGAACCCCCACGCGGACGGCACCTCGCCGGCGTTGTCCCACAGCGGCTCGCGGTTGCCGCTGGCCATCGAGATTCGTCGCAGCCGGCGGATCGCGCCGCCCGTGATGCGCGATGTCGTACCGGAGACCGCCGACCCCGGCGGCGCCTTGTAGAACGGGCTGTACTTGTCGGGAAAGCCCGGCATCGTGCATCCGATGCACGCGCCGCCGGCGATCATGCAGCCACCCATGTGGTTGACCGCGCCGCGCTCGGTGATGTTGCACTGCACAACGGGGCCCCAGCAGCCGATCTCGACCAGGCACTCGTTATCACCCGGCTCGTGCGCGAAGACGCCCTCTTCGTAGTAGCCGGCCTTCATGCAGTGGCGGTGGACGGTCTCGCCGAACATCCAGGCGGGACGGCCAAGCTCGTCGAAGGCCGGCTGATCGACGTCCCCTTCGAAGTACAGCAGCAGCTCCTTGAGCGTCTCCATGAAGTTGTCGCCCACCGGCGCGCACCCCGGGACGTTGACGACCGGCAGGCCCCGCGCCGACCGATAGCCCGAACCGAGGTAGTCCGTCAGGCCCATCGAGCCGGTGATGTTCCCGACCGCCGCCGGTATGCCGCCCCATGTCGCACACGTGCCGATCGCGATGCAGGCGGAAGCGCCCGGCGCGAGCGCCCACATCCAGTCCGTGGCGCGCACCGGCTGATCGCCGTACGGCAGGCTGCCGCGGGAACTCGGCCAGTCCGAGCCGGCGCCCATGGCCGCGTAGTGGCCGGGTCCTTCGAGGCTCTGGTCGTCGGGGACCGATCCTTCGACGACCACGACGTATGGCGCGCCGAGCGTGCCTTCGGCCGCCGCGCGGAAGGGCTGCATGAAGTCCGCGCCGTCGTCCTCGTCGAGCATCGAATGGTGCATGACGATGCGCGGGACGCGCGGGATGAGGCCGAGCGTGAGCTCCTCCAGCCGGGGCGAGATCGCGCCAAGCATCGCGACCGAGCACCCGTCGCAGCTCATGCCCGACAGCCAGAAGACGTGGACGGCCTTCTCGCCCTCCAGGCTCCGCGCCATCGCGCTCCCGCCAAAGTCACCGACCTCGTACGACATCTCTTGGGCTCCTCCCGTCTAGGTGCGCCGAGCATATGGGTGCTACCCATACAGCGTTAAGTGTCGCTAGACACATAGTGGACAGGCACCTCGTACTCCAGCTTCGCCGGCGCGCTGGCACCGCGCATGCAACGCGGCTCGCCGCTTTTCGCTATGTGTGGCAGCCACTGACCCATTGAGCTACAGTGGATCGCATGAAGCTCGCAATCGCTGGTAAGGGCGGATCGGGCAAGACCTCGATCTCCGGAACCATGGCGCGGCTGCTCGCCCGCAGCGGCCACTCGGTACTCGCCATAGACGGCGACTCGAACCCGAACCTCGCGCTCACGCTCGGCATCGCCGCCGGGCGGATGAGCGACATGCCCGTTCTGCCGTCGAACCTGCTGCGGCGGACGGAGGCCGGTCCGGTGCTCACGCAGACCCTCGACGACATCAAGGCGTCGCACTCGGTGACCGGTCCTGACGGCGTCGAGTTGCTCGTGATGGCCCATCCGCAACACGCCGACACCGGCTGCCTGTGCAGCATGCACGCGACGGTGCGCCGGATCATCGAAGCCGCCTCCGACGAGGATCGCGACGTCTGCATCCTGGATACGGAGGCCTCGCCGGAGCATCTGTCGCGCGGAACGGCCAGCTATGCCGACGTCATGCTGGCCGTGGTCGAGCCGTACTTCAAGTCGCTCGAGACCGGCCGTCGCATGGCCGCGCTCGCCAACGACCTCGGCCTCGAGCGGGTGGCACTCGTCGCCAACAAGATCCGCGACGAGCGCGAGCTCGACGCCGTCCACACGTTCGCCGCCAACCACGATCTGGAGATCGCCGCCGCGATCCCGTTCGACGAGACGTTCTCGCTCGCCGAGCGCGCCGGGGTGGCGCCGCTGGACTTCAATCCGGATTCACCGGCGATCGAACCGATCCGAATTCTCGCTGAGAAATGGGGGGGCAATGGACGAGCTTGAGGTCATGCGCGTTCGCGACGAGGTGCTCCAGGCCATGTACTGGCTGCACTCGGAGGCGATCTCGACGATGCCGACCGCCAAGGAGCTGAGCCGGTTTCTCGCCGTGCCCGAGCCGGTGCTCGTCCCCTACCTCGAGCGGTTCGTCGAGGACGGCCTGCTCGAGCGCGGCTCCGCCGCCTTCTACTGGCTCAGCGAAACCGGGATGGAAAGCGGCAAGCGGACGTTCGCCGACGAGATGGCCGATCTCACCCGCCCGACCCACGGCGAGTGCGACGCGGACTGCTGGTGTCATGATTCCCCCGAAGCGGCCGCCGACTGCCTCCATGAAAGAACCGGAAAAGCCCATAGCACCTGATCCCACCCCGGCACAGGTTCTGCCCAAGAACTTCCTGCGCCCCTGCCTGCTTCTGCTCCTGCGCGAACAGCCCGCGCACGGCTATGACCTGCTCGAGCGCCTTCGGCCGCTGGGCTTCAACCGCGACGACCCGGGCCGGCTCTACCGAGCGCTGCGCACGCTGGAGACCGACGGCCTCGTGCGGTCGGTCTGGGAGAAGTCCACGAGCGGACCCGACCGGCGGATGTACGAGCTCACGCGAGAAGGCATGGAGCTGCTGCACGAGTCGGTGACGTCGCTGAAGGCGACGTACGAGATCCTCGGCATGTTCCTCAGCCGCTACACGGAGTTCGTCGCGCTGCGGCCTCCCAAGAAGTCGCCCGCCCCACGCGACTGACCACCGGCTCTGGTCGATGGCGACGGCAGCGATCGCAACAGCAGAGCCTGAAGCCGGCGCCGGGAGCGCGGTTCGCCGCGGCCCGAGGGGCCTGCGCCTGGCGGTGGTCGGCAAGGGCGGCGCCGGGAAGTCGGTCGTCTCGGCGACGCTGGCGCGACTGCTCGCGCGGCGCGGGCACCGCGTCCTGGCTCTCGACTCGGACACGCTGCCCGGGCTGTCGATCAGCCTCGGCGCCGGCGTGCCCGACGACGTCCCGCTCAACGCGGCGGCCGAGCGCAACGACAAGGGTCGCTGGCGGCTGGTCAAGGGGATCGGCCCGGCGCGCGCGGTGCAGCGGTATGCGATCGATGCGCCCGACGGCGTGCGCCTCCTGCAGATCGGCAAGAGCGACCGGCGCGGGCTCGCGGCCAACCGGGCGTCGCACCAGGCCTTCTACCAGGTGATCCACCGCCTCGACGAGGTCCGCTCGCTCGACGACTGGGTCATCCTCGGCGATCTGCCGGCAGGCCCGCGCCAGGCCGCCTACGACTGGGCGCCGTACGCGCAGCGCTTCCTGCTCGTCGTCGAGCCGACATGGCAGTCGATGCTGACCGCGCGCCGGATCGTCCGCATCGCGGGCACGATGCGCGACGACCGCGAGTTCTCGCTCGTCGTCAACAAGGTGACAGCCGACGCAGACGCCGAGCGCGTGCAGGAGTTCCTCGGCGTGCCGCTGCTCGGAACCGTGCCGGCCGACGACGCCGTGCGCTCCGCGGAGCGTGCCGGGGTCGCGTTGCTGGACGCCGCGCCCGACGCACCGGCCGCGCGCGCCATCGAGCGGTTGGCCGACGCCCTAGATGCGGCTAACATAGAGCGCATATGAAGATCGTGGTGGCAGGAAAGGGAGGGGTCGGCAAGACGACCGTCTCGGGCACCATCTCCCGCGCGCTTGCGCGCGCGGGGCACGATGTCCTGGCGCTCGATGCCGACACGAACCCGATGCTCGGCGTCTCGCTGGGTGTCGGCCCCGAGGAGACCGATCTCCTCGTGGCGGTGCGCCAAGGGCTGGAGACCGGCGAGACCGAACACGAACGCTCCACGGAGGGATTCGTCGAGCGCTTCGGCCGCGACGCGCCGGACGGGGTGCGGCTCGTCGTCGCATCGCGCATCGAGCGCGCCAACCCCGGCTGCATGTGCTGTGGCGTCTCACCCGAGGGCCTGCTGACCGAACTGGACTCCGCCGACAA
Organism: Solirubrobacteraceae bacterium; assembly: GCA_035936515.1. Classification (GTDB taxonomy): domain Bacteria; phylum Actinomycetota; class Thermoleophilia; order Solirubrobacterales; family Solirubrobacteraceae; genus CADCVQ01. Next base: position 5,611 of record DASYVZ010000198.1, read on the forward strand.
GATCATCATCGGCGACCTGGAGGCCGGGATCGGCACGGTCATGCGCCTCCAGGAGGGGCACGCCGACATCGTGCTCGTGGTGGCCCAGCCGACGGCGAAGTCGCTGAACATCGCGCGCCGCGCAGTCGAGCTGACCGATGACCGTGGAGGTCGTGTGATCGTCGTCGCCAACCGCGTGCGCAACGACGACGACCTCGCCGTCATCCGCGAGGCGGTCGGTGACTGCGAGATGGTGATCGTGCCCGACGAGCCCGCCATCGCGCTCGCCGATCGTGAGGGACGCGCCGCGATCGACGTCGATCCCGATGCTCCGGGCGTCCGCGTGCTCATCGAGCTCGCCGATCGCCTCGCGGGCATGGCGGTCGCCGCCTGAGCCGCCGTTGATCTGACGGTGCGCTCACGCGCGATGGCGCGAGCCGGAGGTCCCGTGGCCGTGCCCGTGGTAGGCGCTCAGAAACGTGTCGTGTGCGTCGCGCGCGTCTGCGACGCTCGCCGCAACGCGCGCGAGCTCGGCCTCCCCTGCCGCCGTGATCTTGTAGATGCGCCGCCGCGGGCCCTCGCCCGAGCGCATCCAGTGCGACGTGATCAGCGCGCTGCTCTCCATGTCGCGCAGGCTTCGGTACAGCACGGCGGCGTCGAGCGACAGCCCACGCAGCTCGAGCTCACGTCGCAGCTCGTAGCCGTAGCTGCAGCTTGTGCTGAGCAGGAAGAGAAGCCAGCCGGTGCGGAGGTCCTTTCCCATCCTCGAAATGTGATCCAATCACATAGCAACGGGCGGGCCACCAGATCTGCGGGATCGGCCGGCCGGCCGAAGACGCGCGGATTCATCTCCCGCGCCGTCCGTCATCGAACCCTCACGAGGAGTGCGCCGTCGCCGTGACCGAACAGCCGCTTGACCCTGGTGGTCCGATCCCGATCTCCGTCGTCACGGGCTTCCTCGGCGCGGGCAAGACGACGCTCGTGAATCGGCTCGTCATGGCGCGGGCCGGCACGGAGCGCATCGGCGTCGTCGTCAACGAGGCCGGCGAGATCGGCCTGGACGGCGAGCTGCTCGGGGACGCCGGCGGCGACGTCGTCGAGATCGCAGACGGCTGCGTCTGCTGCACGAGCCAGGGGGAGCTGCTCGAC
>DASYVZ010000199.1:0-3654 GCA_035936515.1 Solirubrobacteraceae bacterium
ACCGTCTCCAGCCAGGGTGTGCCACCGTTCATCTACTTCTCGTTCTAGAGAACCCGCCCATGCCACGAGACCTCCACAACCCCTTCATCCTCGACCGCGAGACCGGCCGCACGATGCGCGCGCGCGATGCGCTCATCTGCATCTTCGTCGCCGTCATCCTGCTGCTGGTCATCGAGGGCGCGTCGATCCGCAACTCCGGCAAGAAGATGGAGTCGGGGATCCAGCGCACGGTCGTGTTGGCCGTCGGGCACCCCGCAGGGTGGCTGGCCGACCAGCTGCCGCTCGCCGCGGCGGCGGACAAGCTGACCGCGGCGCTGTCGCCGGACGAAGAACTCACAGGCGGCCCGGGCGGGTTCAACGACCCGCCGGGCAGCACCGGTGGCGCGCAGGCCGCGGGCCCCCGCGGCGGTGACACGGAGGCGGCGCCGATCACGAGCGACTACTTCGACCCCTACGAGTTGGGCGTCAAGCCCGTGCCGCTGCCGGCGCTGAAGAGCCTGCTCGTGACGGGGGACTCGCTCGCCCAGCCGCTCGACGTCCAGGTTGCCCGCAGCCTCGCCGACGAGGGCGTTGCGACGACGCGCGACGTGCACCTGGGCACCGGCATCTCCAAGAGCGACCTCGTGGACTGGGGCCTGCTCTCCGACAAGCAGGTCGAGGACGAGGAGCCCGATGCCGTCATCATGTTCATGGGCGCCAACGAGGGCTTTCCGTTCCCGGTCGCGGGTGGCGGCAGGGAGCGGTGCTGTAGCGCCGAGTGGGCCGCCACATACGCCGCGCGGGCGCGCAGCATGATGGACACGTATCGCCGCGACGGCGACGCGCGCGTGTACTGGCTGACGCTGCCGATGCCGCGCGAGCCCGCCCGCCAGGAGATCGCGCGGGCCGTCAACGCGGCGATCGCCGTGGCTGCACAGCCCTACCGCTCGCACGTCCGCGTGCTCGACATGAGCGAGCTGTTCACGCCGGGCGGGCGCTACCGCGCGGCGATGCCGATCGGCGGCCGCGAGACGCTCGTGCGCGAGCCCGACGGCATCCATCTCAACGAGGCCGGCGCCCGACTGGCGCTGGACGTCGTGCTCGAGCGGCTGCGGGCGGACTTCAAGTCGCTGGGGTAGCGCTGGCCGGTCGTCTACGCGCTACGCCGTCGGGAACGTTCGCGGGGTCGCGTGGGTGGTGAAGTTCCAGGCCATCGTCTCGAGCTGGTTCCACAGCTGCTCACGGTGCGCAGGTGCCAGGCCGGCGTCATCGATGGCCACCCGCATTGCTTGCAGCCACGCATCACGGTGCGGGCGCGCGATCCGAAACGGTATGTGGCGTGCTCCCAGCCCGGTCCGGCCGCGCAGCTGCGAGTACGTCGCCGGCCCGCCCCACTGCTGGATGAGAAACAGGCGCAGGCGCTCCTCGGCCGGAGCGAGATCCTCTTCGGGATACAACGGGCGCAGGACCTCATCCTCTGCGACGAGCTCGTAGAAGCGCGCGACGATGCGGCGGAACGTCGGCTCACCGCCGACGGCCTCGTAGAAGCTGCGCGGCTGCGGAGGTTGCGGCTCGGCGGTCACGTCCGGAACGCTACCGGGGCCTGCCCGGCGGTACGCGCCGCGCCGCTCCCCTGCGAGGGCGCGGCCGAGTGGTAGGCGGTCGGGCCCCGAGCGGGCTCGAGCACCACGCTTCCCTGGCTCGGTTGCGCTCGGCGACGAGCGGGGAACCCGAGGGAGTGGCGACGGAGTACGTGGTTGAGCCGCATGGCGGCGTAGGACCGATGCGCTTCAGCATGAGCCGCGCAGAGGCCCGTGCCGCGATGCCCGCCGCGCCCGTCGCCTTCGGGCGCCAGGCGGGCGAGACGCCGGTCGATGCCTGGCACGACTTCGCGCTGCAGGTCTTCTACGACGCCGACGACCGCGTCGAGTACATCGAGGTCGAGCGCGACGAGACACTGCAGCCGGTGCTCTACGGCGAGCCCATCCTCATGCTCCCCGTCGAGCGCGCGCTGGCGCACGTGCGTCAGTATGGCCACGACCAGCCCGACGACGACGAGCTGCCCTACGCGTACGTGTTCCCCGCCCTCGATCTCGCGCTCTGGCGTCCGCACGACGGTGAGCAGGACACCGGCTGCTTTGCCTCGCTCGGCGTCGCGCGCCGGGGTGGGTTGCCGGCCGAGGCGTCGCGTCAGCTCATGAACCCCAACATCACGTCGTGAGCGTGCTTCGCCTTCTCCTGCCCGCGAAACTCGATCTCGTACGTTGCGCTGGCCACCGAGACGGCAACGGAGCCGCAGCCTCCCGCCGGCGTCGTTGGACCGCAAGCTGATCGCTACGGTGGATGCAGCATGCGTGGTCGGCCAATCAAGGCACTGATCGCCGCCATCGCCGTCATCGCGGCGGTCGTGGTGGTACCAACGATCGTGCCGAGCTTGAGCGACCTCAACCCGTTCACGACGGAGACCAAGGACCGCAGCCAGCCGTCTCTGCTGCGCTCGCTCGAGTCGCTGGCGGAGTACCGGGCCGCGACCGGGAACTACCAGCAGCTCGTCGACATCGAGCGCGACGTCGGGCTTCTGCCGTCGTTCCTGGCCGGCGAGCGAGCATTGCTGATCGCCGCCGGCAGCGTCGATGCCGTCGTCGACTTCAGCGGCCTGGACGCGCGCAGCGTCCAGGTCTCCGAAGACCGCAGGGCGGTGACGGTGACGCTGCCGGCGCCGCATCTCTCCGAAGCGCGCGTGGACCTCAAGCGCAGCCGTGCGCTCGACACGAAGCGCGGGCTGATCAACCGCGTCGGCGACCTGTTCGACGACGACAAAGACGAGCAACGCGAACTGCTGCTGGTGGCCGAGCGCCGGATCGCGCGCGCAGCGCAGGAGAACCCGCGATTGCTCACGCTCGGCGAGCGCAACACGCGCACGATGCTCACCGGCATGCTCAAAGCGCTCGGCTTCGAGGAGATCACGATCCGCTTCGCTCGGCCGCCGGCCGAGACTTGAGCTGCGCCAGGCTCAGCTGAGGGCCTGGATCTTCTGAAGGGGCCGCACCGCCTCGTACGTTCGTCGAGGACGCTTTCGTCGAGGCGGCTACCAGGCGACGATGCGTCCATCAGGTCCGTGAGCACGGTGGCTCAGGATCCCCACCCAGCGTCAGGACGTCATGACTTCGCATCGGTCGCTCCCGGCCCGCAGTGGCCGGTTTCCCCAGCGCTTGGCCCGTTGCGCCCCGGCGGTCGTGATGCTGTTGGCCGGCGGTGCGCTGCATCTGGTCGCGCCGGTGGCAGCAGCCAAGCCGGGCGCGAAGGAGCGCGCTCTCACGGCCGCGGCACACGTCGAGCATGTCCCGGCCGGCCAGCAGAAGAAGGCCGTAGCGCAGGAGGCCCCCGTGCAGGAGGCCCCCGCGCAGACGGCGCTCGTCAAGCGTGGTACGGACGAACCCACCGTCGCGCAGACGAGCACGAAGAACACCACCAAGGCGGAGCGACCGGCGAAGGCAACGGCCAAGGCCAAGCCGTCCAAGCAGCCTGCGACACCGGCTGCCGAGCCGACGTCGCCGATCGCCCTCGCACCGGCGCGCCTCATCGTGCCCTCGGCGCCGAGCCTGACTGCTGCGCCGCCCGCCCCGTCCGCAGACCGGCGACGCACCGCGGCGAATTCCGGCGCGCAGCCAACCC
>DASYVZ010000200.1:0-3134 GCA_035936515.1 Solirubrobacteraceae bacterium
GGCCTCGCGTTCGTGCTGCTCGCGCCCGAAGCCGCCGACGGCTCGAACGTCGCGCGGCCGCCGAGCTGCGGAGCGCCGACGCGGTCGCGCGCGACGCCGACGAGCTCGGCGCCGTCCTGGAGCGCTGGCTGGCGGCGGGAACTAGGCTCGATACATGAGCAGGGGCGCGCGGATCGGGGTGCTCGTGGCGACGGTCGTCGTGCTCGGCCTCGCGTTCGTGCTGCTCGCGCCCGAAGCCGACGACGGCTCGAACGTCGCGCGGACGCCGACGACGCCGCCCGCCACGACGGACGACACGCCCCCGGCGACGAACACGAGCGCCGCATCGCCGCCGCCGGTCGCGGCCGACCACGACCGCGCGTTCGAGACGATCCGGGTCGCCGGCGGCGAGCCCTCCGGCGGGATCAAGAAGATCACGGTGCAGAAGGGACAGCGCGCGCGCATCGAGGTGACGACGTCCGACACGAGCGACGAAATCCATCTGCACGGCTACGACATCACCCAGGACCTCGAGCCCGGCAGCGCCGCGCGCTTCTCGTTCGACGCGGACGCCGAGGGGATCTTCGAGATCGAGCTGCACGGCACGCACACGCAGATCGGGGAGCTCACGGTCGAGCCATGAGGCGTTTCTAGGCGGCGATGCTCCAGAGGCCGTCGGCGCCGATGTGCTCCTCGTCGGCGACGCGCCCGAGCTCTTCGCGCGCGGCCGCGTGGTCGATGTCCATGACGACCGCCACCTCGCGCGAGGCGAGCGGCTCGCCCGCCCACTCGAGCACCTCGAGGACCGACCCCGGCGGATCGCGACGGTCGAGGCCGGGCACGAGGTTGGCGAGCACGACGTCGTAGGCGGCGAAGGGCTGAAAGCCGGGCACGGCGATCCGGACGCCGTCGGAGCGGCGGACGATCTCGTAGGACGGGCACGTGTAGCGCCGGCCGCCGGACCAGTTCGCGAGCCGGTCGTCGAGTGCGCGCGCAGCGGGGACCGGCTCGCGCGCGGCGGCCATGTCCGCGCGCATCGCCTGCTCGACGTCCTCGCCCGCGCTCCAGCGAGCGACATCGGCCGGATCGAGCCCGGCGTCGGCGGCCGCGCCGTGCACCGTGAGCTGTTCGTCGAGCAGCTCGCCGCGCATCGCGCGCAGGCGAAACGCGCGCAGGATCGCCGCCTCGGCGGCGGGCGCGTGCAGCCGCGTCGCGACGATCGCGCGGCAGGCGGGCGCGGTGGCGGCCATCCGCGGGCGCAGCGATGTGTCGATCGGCATCCCGTGTTCGCGCGCGATCTTCGCGAATCCCGACGACTGCTGCGCGGTGTCGAAGCCTTTGTCGACGTACTCCTGCGGGTCCTCGGCGAGGACCACCATCCGGTGGCACCACTGGATCGCGTCGCCGTAGAGCCACATGAGACGCCGGCGAAACGGCTCGGCCGAATACGCCCATGGGCAGCCGGGGTCGGTGAAGTCCGTGATGCAGACGTCGATGTCGCTCATGCGCTATGTACGGGTCAGGCGCTTGTACGTGATGCGGTGCGGGCGGTCCGCCTCGTCGCCGAGCAGCTCGCGGCGGTGCTCCTCGTAGGCCTCGAAGTTGCCTTCGAACCAGCGCACCTGCGAGTCGCCCTCGAAGGCGAGCACATGGGTGGCGACGCGATCGAGGAACCAGCGGTCGTGCGAGATGATCACCGCGCAGCCGGCGAAGTTCAGCAGCGCCTCCTCGAGCGCGCGCAGCGTCTCGACGTCGAGGTCGTTCGTCGGCTCGTCGAGCAGCAGGACGTTGCCGCCGGCGCGCAGCAGCTTGGCGAGGTGCAGGCGGTTGCGCTCGCCGCCGGAGAGCTTGCCGACCTTCTTCTGCTGGTCGGAACCCTTGAAGTTCCACGACGAGCAGTAGGCGCGCGAGTTCATCGTGCGGTCGCCGACCTTGATCTGGTCCATCCCGCCGGAGATCTCCTCCCACAGCGTCTTGTCGTCGTCGAGCGCGTCGCGCGACTGGTCGACGTAGGCGAGCTCGACGGTGTCGCCGACGCGCAGCTCGCCGGCGTCGGGCTGCTCGGCGCCGGTGATCATGCGAAACAGCGTCGTCTTGCCGGCGCCGTTGGGGCCGATCACGCCGACGATGCCACCGCGCGGGAGCTTGAAGGTGAGGTCCTCGATGAGCAGGCGGTCGCCGAAGCCCTTTCGCAGCCCCTCCGCCTCGACGACCACATCACCCAGGCGCGGGCCGGCGGGGATGTGGATCTGGACCTGGTCGAGCTTGACGTTGCGGTCCTGCGCGAGCAGCGCCTCGTAGTTGTTCAAGCGCGCCTTGGCCTTCTTGCGCCGCCCCTTGGGGTTCTCGCGCACCCACTCGAGCTCGGCGGCGATCGTCTTCTGGCGAGCCTTGTCGCCCTTCTCCTCCTGCGCCAGCCGCGCCTGCTTCTGCTCCAGCCAGGACGAGTAGTTGCCCTCGTACGGGATCCCGCGCGCGCGATCGAGCTCGAGGATCCAGCCGGCGACGTTGTCGAGGAAGTAGCGATCGTGGGTGACGGCGACGATCGTGCCGGCGTATTCGGCGAGATGGCGCTCCAGCCAGTCGACGGACTCGGCGTCGAGGTGATTCGTCGGCTCGTCGAGCAGCAGCAGGTCGGGCTGGCGCAGCAGCAGGCGACAGAGCGCGACGCGGCGGCGCTCGCCGCCGGACAGGCGCGTGACGTCGGCGTCGGCGGGCGGCAGGCGCAGCGCGTCCATCGCGTACTCGATGTTCGTGTCGAGGTTCCACGCGTCCGCGGCGTCGATCTGCTCCTGCAGGCGCGAGAACTCGTCGGCGGTCTCCTCGGTGTAGTTCGCCGCGAGCTCGTTGAAGCGCTCGAGCAGCGCCTTCGTCTCGCGCACGCCGTCCTCGACGTTGGCCTTGACGTCCTTGGTGGCGTCGAGCTGCGGCTCCTGCTCGAGCATACCGACGCTCGCGGCCGGCGCGAGCATCGCGTCGCCGCGATAGTCGGTCTCGATGCCGGCCATGATCTTCAGGACCGTCGACTTGCCGGCGCCGTTGTAGCCGAGCACGCCGATCTTCGCGCCCGGCAGGAACTGCAGCGACACGTCCTTGAGCACCGTCTTGTCGGGCGGATACTCCTTTGTCAGGCGGTGCATCGTGTAGATGTACTG
>DASYVZ010000201.1:0-3428 GCA_035936515.1 Solirubrobacteraceae bacterium
GGCGCGGCGGCCGCCGGCCGCCGGCCGCCGGCCGCCGGACGCCGGACGCCGGACGCCGCGACGTCAGCCCTCGGAGCAGCGCGTCGACAGCGCCTCGTAGATCGGGGCGCCCATGTCGTCGAGCTCTGCGGGAGCGCGCGCCCTCCAGCCCGAAGAGAACCTCGACTGCGCCTCGTCGCTCGCCTCTGCCTGCACGACGATCCTGTCGGCCGTGCAGAAGCGATCCTCGTCGAGCAGGCCGCGATCGATCAGCCGCTCCGCGCCGCGCTCAGTCGGCAGCAGGTCGTCCTCGCTGACATCGTCGAGCTCGCTGGCGGCACTGAGCCCCAGCTGCCGCATCGTCGTCAGTGCGCCGTTCAGGATCGCCGGCGGCGTCTGCGCGGGGCTGCGGCCTTCCTCCTGCGTCACCGCTCCGGCCCCCGTCGGCTCCTCGTCCTCGCTCCCGCAGGCCGCGAGCGCCATCAGCGCGAGCGACGTGAGCGCGATGAGGACGTAGCGCATGGCGACGACGTACCCGCCGGCGCGGTTTCGGCGGCCTCCGAATGCGCCGGATCGTTGGCGGTGGAGGCTGGGCGCGTTGCGGACGCGGGCGTCGTAGGCGCTGCTCGGAGGCCGCGCAGCCCCACTCGGCGTCGTGCCCATCGCGGCGCGGGGTATGCCCGGGGCATGGCCGATCACAGCTTCCACACGCAGCTGACGAAGTACCTGACGGACGTGCATTCGATCGAGGTGCAGGCGCTCGCGCAGCTGCGCCGGGCCCCGGGGCTCGCCGGAGACGACGATCTAGCGGCGATCTACGCCGAACACGAGGACGAGACCCGCGAGCACGAGCGCCTCGTGCGCGAACAGCTCGAGCAGCGTGACGCCGCACCGTCCACGATCAAGGACGCCGCCGGACGGGCAGGTGGCTGGGGCATGGTGCTCTTCGCCAAACTCAATCCAGACACCCCCGGGAAGCTCGCCGTGCACGCCTACTCCTACGAGCACATGGAGCTCGCCGCGTACGAGCTGCTGCGGCGGATCGCAGAGCGCGGTGCCGACGAGCCGGTTCGCGCGATGGCCGCGCGCATCGGCGACGAGGAGCGCACGATGGCCGGTCGCATCGAGGAGCGTTGGGAGCGGGCGCTGGATGCGTCGCTTCGCGAGAAGGGCAGCGACGACCTGGGCGAAGAGGTCGTCAAGTACCTGCGCGACGCGCACGCCGTCGAGGCGCAGGCGTTGCAGCTGCTCGCCGCCGGCCCGAAGCTCGCGGGGTTCGACGCGCTGGCGAACGTGTTCGAGCAACACCTCGTGCAGACGCGCGAGCATCAGCGGCTCGTCGATGATCGCCTCGACGCCCTCGGCAGCGGACCCCCGCGCGTGCGGGCCGCAGCGATGAGGGCCGGTGCGCTGAACCTTGGCGCGTTCTTCAAGGTCCAGCCCGACACGCCGGTGAAGCTCGCCGGCTTCGCCTACGCGTTCGAGGCCCTGGAGGTGGGGTCCTACGAGCTGCTCAGTCGCACTGCCCGCCGCGCCGGCGATGAGCAGACCGTCCTCGTCGCGGAGCACATCCTCGCGGAGGAGCGTGCGGCGGCGACGGACGTCGCGGCCACGTGGGATGCCGCAGTCGACGCGGCGCTCGAGCAGCAGCTCGCCTGAGCGCAGCAGCCCGGCCGGCGTAAGGCGTCGCTGCAAGCACGAGCCAGGCTCTGCGCGAGGAGGCGGGCGTCGACGGCCTGCACGACGCGGTCCGTGCCATCAGCTGCGCCGGAACGTCACCTCGTCGTCGCCGCGCGTGCACGTCACGCGCGTGTACGGCAGGGCGGCGTCGACGCGCTCGCCGCTACAGCGGAAGCCGTTCTGCGAGAAGGGCAGCCCGCGCCCCTCGGCGTCGCGCGCGAGTTGGCGCGCAGTCGCACAGCTCACGCCGCCGGCCCGGATCTGGAACGCACCGGCGTCCGTGTTCGGCTCGTAGCCGACGTCGCCGCAGGACTGCGCCGGTGGCTGCACCGTCCGCACCGTCTCGAACGAGGGACGCTCGATGCGGCGGATCGCGCAGGTACCGCCACAGTCGCGCGTGCTGAAGAACCGGCCGGTGGTGCCGATCACCGTCACGTTGCTGCGCCTGTCGCGCACCGCCGCGAACAGCTGCGCCGGCACCTCGGCTCGCGCGAGCTCCCCGTCGGCGAACGTGTAGCGGTCCATGCGACTGACCAGCGACCGGCTGGCGTCGCCCTCCGCGATCGACCGCTGGAAGCCGGCGAACACCCGCGCCGCCGAGATCGACGCCGTCAGGTAGCGAGCGACGCTGCGGCGCCAGCCCTCGCCGTCGAGCTTCGTCACCTCGCGGCCGCCGGCGGTGGCGGTGCCGAGCCGCAGCTCGGACACGCCGCCATGCGTGCGCTCGTACGTCCAGGACATGGCCAGCAGGGTGCCCTCGAGATCGAGGCTGAGCGGGCCGGGCAGCCCCGTCGAGCCGCGCCCGCCGCCGGGCTGGCGAACCGACCGGCGACCGGCGTCGCGGACGTAGACGTACGGCGCCCGGCCGCGGAGCCCGTCGCGATCCTGGTAGATGCGCACGAAGCCCACGCGCTCGCGCCAGATCGTCGGCAGCACCTCCGTGTTCGCCGTGCTCGGACCGTCGAGCATCGCCTCCTGGCCGGTGCGAAAGTCGTAGCGATACAGATCGCAGCCGCGGGCGGTGGTCCAGGCGGGCAGCGGACCGGTCGAGCGGCGATCCATCTCCGGCTCCTGGCGGCAACGGGAGTAGACCGCGAGGACCCCGCCGTCGGTACCGGGACCGAGGTCCACGTCGAACGGCACTCCGCGGGGGGCGACCGGAACCGCCTGCGCGTCACCGTCGCTGTTCGTGTCGTAGACGAGCCGCCACCGTCCGTCGACGCCGCGCACGCTGTACGCGGTAACGCCTGCGTGCGTCGCGATCTTCGAGGGAGCGTCCGGCGTTTCGAGGGTCGTCTCGGGCTGTGCGGCGGCGACCGCCGGCAGCAGGGCGCCGACTGCGACCGCGAGCATCGTCGGAAGGACTCGCATCGAGGACATGCGGATCGGCTATCCAGAGTCGGAACCGCGATTCAGGCGATGTCGGTCGCCTGACAGCGCGCCACCGAGATCCGCGAGCCATGGGCAGCACCGGGACGTGGCCGACTTGATCGAGGAGCTCGCGGGCGTCTGCGCTCCCGCCGTTTCACCCGAGGTCAGCACGTCGACCGCAGTGGGTAGGCGCGGCGCCATGACCCGATCGACACCTGCGCTCCCCCGCGACCGGCGGCTCGGCCAGAGCACCGCGCGAAGCACGCTGCCCACCCGATGAGCCGGGTCGTCGTGATCACCGGCGCCTCGGCGGGAATCGGGCGCGCGACCGCGCGCGCGTTCGCCGCGCGCGGCGACGACGTCGCGCTGATCGCGCGCGGCCGGGCCGGCCTCGAAGC
>DASYVZ010000202.1:0-3336 GCA_035936515.1 Solirubrobacteraceae bacterium
GAACCCGGCATCTACGTCCCCGGCGCGATCGGCGTGCGAATCGAGGATCTCGTCGCGATCACCGACGACGGATGCGAGGTGCTCAACGGGCTGCCCAAGGCGCTGCGCACGGTCCAGTAGCGCCGCGCGACGTTCAAGCGCCGCGGCCGGGCTGCCGATGCCCTCGTCGTGCGCGCACGTCTGAGCAGAGAATGGGCCTGGTGGGCAGGCGGACTCGTCGGCGCGGCCATGATGTGCTGGCTCACGCTGCAGGGCTTCGCCTGGAACGACTACGACTACGAGGTCTCGGGCGCCTTCAAGCTGCTGATCGCGGGGGATGTCGCCGGGTTCCTCTCGCAAGCCCCGGCCTACGGCGGGTCGCTCGTCCTGCGCGCTCCGTTTGCGGGCGCTGTCGCGGCGCTGGGCGGTGGAGAGCTCGCGGTCTACCGCGCGGTCTCGATCCCGTGCGTCCTTGCGCTGGTGCTGCTCGGGGTCGCGCTGGTGCGCCGCATGGACCGGCGCGGGCGGACGATCGGCGCCCGCGCGCTCGTGCTCGCGCTCTGTGTCTGCAATCCCGTCACGATACGCGCCCTCGAGATGGGTCATCCCGAAGAGCTGCTCTGCGCGGCGCTGGCGATCGGCGCGGTGCTCGCGGCGCTCGACGCGCGCACGGTGCTGGCCTCCGTCCTGCTCGGGTTGGCCATCGCCACGAAGCAATGGGCGGTGCTCGCGATCGGGCCGGTGCTGCTCGCACTGCCGCAGCGCCGGATCCTCGCGCTCGCGATCGCCGGCACGACCGCGATCGCCGTACTGACCCCGCTCCTGCTCGCGGGCTCTCACGAGGCGCTCGTCGCCGGCGCCAGCCAGACCGGCAACGTCATCTTCGTCCCGTGGCAGGCGTTCTGGTTTCTCGGCGAGAGCGGGCACGTCGTCATCGGCGGCAACGGGCTGCCCAAGCCGGACGGCTACCGCGTGCCGCCGGAGTGGCTGTCGCCGCTGACACACCCGCTGATCGCGTTTCTCGTCGTGCCGCTGTCGCTTGCCTGGGCGCGCGTGCACCGCGCCGTGCCGCGCTTCGGCGGCGAGCAGATCCTGCTCCTGCTCGCACTGCTCTTCCTGCTGCGGTGCATCCTCGACCCGTGGAACGCCGTCTACTACGAGCTGCCGTTCTTGCTGGCGCTGCTGACGTGGGAGACGCTCTGTCGACCCGGGCGCCCGCCGGTCCTCGCGCTCGCCGCGAGCGCGATTGTCTGGGTCACGTTCGAGCGTGCGCCGCAGTGGCTGAGCCCAGATATGCAAACCGTGTTCTTCCTGGCCTGGTCGCTGCCGCTGGCGGCTTGGCTTGCGCGCGAGTCGTTCGGCAGGGCGGCGCGGCGGAGCGTCGCGCGGGTGCCCGCCACGTCGCCGGCGCCGTCGCTGCAGAGCGTCTGAGAGCTGCTAACGCGCGGCGGCGGAGCTACGTTCAGCGATGAGCGGGCGGGGGAGTAGGGGGCGTCGGGGAGTACGGGATCGGTCGCCCCCCGTCAGGTGGTGTGTCGAATCTGTATCGCTCCGCGTGCACGATTCGACGCGGCTCGGCTGCGCGCGAAGTTCTGTTGCGATGGTGCCGCCGAGTTGTCGCGATCGCGACTGACTTCGTGACGCGCGTGGTTGCACGCTGCATCGATGGCCCAAATCCGGTGCTGCGGCAGGGGGTGTGTCGAATGAGTGTCGCTCCGCGTGCACGATTCGACGCGCCGCCCGATGGGCTCGTAGCTGACGTGGCCGCGCGCCAGCACGGGCTGATCCGTGTTGATCAGCTCGCCGCCTGCCGGCTCGACCGTGCCGCCGTCACGCGGCGGGTGCGCAAAGGCTCGCTGCACCGGGTGCACACGGGCGTCTACGCCGTCGGCTACACGCCACAGACGCTCCACGCGCACTTCATGGCAGCCGTTCTCGCCGGCGGCGACGAGGCGTTTGTATCCCACTGGGCGTCGTGCGCGCTCGCCCGACTCGTGCGCTGGGAGCGCCTGCGTATCGACATCACCGTCCGCGGCTCGGCGGAGCGTAGACGTCCCGGCATCCGCTTTCACCGCACCCGCGCGCTCGACTCGCGCGACACGACCCGCCTGTCCGGCATCCCGTGCACCACACCCGCCCGCGCGATCCTCGAGATCGCGCCCCAGCTCTCCGACGCGCGGCTCAAGCGCCTTGTGCGCAAGGCCCAGGCGGAAGGACTCGCCAGCGTGCAGCAGTTCGCCGCCGTCCTATCGCGCGCCAACGGGCACGTCGGCAGGCGGCGGGTAGCGGCGATCATCGAAACGGGCCCGGCGCCCACCGCCAGCGGCCATGAGGACGTGGTGCTCGATCTCATCCTGCAGGCGGGGCTCGAGCATCCGGTAGTCAACGCGCGGCTGGTGGTCGGTGGCGTGCCCTACTACCCCGACCTGCGGTGGCCGGCGCAGCGCCTCAGCCTCGAGATCGAGAGCAGTCCCTGGCACGACGGCCGGCTTGCCCGGCAACTCGACCGCGACCGGCAGGCCCAACTCGAGGCGGCGGGCGAGCGCGTGCTCCGAACCACTCGCCAGCAGGCGCTGCTCGCGCCGCAACAGCTCGTGGCCAGGCTGCTATCCGCCGGAGCGCCCCGCGCGCGACGGCAAGGCGCAACAGCGTCCTAGACTGACGCCAAGCCATGATCAGCACCAACCAACTGAAGAACGGCAACCACATCGAGGTTGACGGGACGATCTTCAAGGTCCTCGACTTCCAGCACGTCAAGCCGGGCAAGGGCGGCGCGTTCGTGCGCACGAAGCTGCGCCGCGCCAGCGACGGCAACGTCATCGACCGCACGTTCCGCGCCGGCGAGAAGTTCCGCGCCGTCCACACCGAGGCGCGCAAGATGCAGTTCCTGTATGCCGACGGCACCGATGCCCACTTCATGGATGCGGAGTCCTACGAGCAGATCGCCGTTGCCCAGTCATCCGTCGCGGAGGCGCTGCGCTGGACGAAGGCCAACGACACGGTCGACGTGCTCTTCATCGACGACGTGCCCGGCGACCTGCAGCTGCCGTCGTCGGTCGAACTCGAGGTCACCGAGACCGAGCCCGGGCTGCGCGGCGACACGGCGTCGGGTGGCGGCGACAAGCCGGCGACGCTCGAGACCGGCGCCACGATCCGCGTGCCCCTGTTCGTCAACATCGGCGACCGCGTCAAGGTCCAGACGGCCACCGGCGACTACATGTCGCGCGTCTAGCCCGCGCCGCTCCGAAGCAGAACATGCCGCGCAGGACCGATCAGCGCAGGGCGGCCGTCTTCGCCCTCTATCAGGCCGACGTGACCAAGCGCGAGCTCGAGGACGTCTTCGACAGCAACGCATCG
>DASYVZ010000203.1:0-2014 GCA_035936515.1 Solirubrobacteraceae bacterium
CCGCACAGGACGCCACGGGAGCCTGGTCTACGCCGCTCACGCTGCCCGACGCCGGCGTCTACCACGCCTTCGCCGACTTTCGCAGCGGCGGCGAGCGCAAGACGCTCGGGCTCGACCTCTTCGCGGGCGGGCACTTCGAGCCGCTCGCCCTGCCGCCGGCCGCCGGCGTCGCGCGGGTCGACGGCTACGACGTCAGCCTGGCCGCGCGCGGCACCCGCGAGCATCCGCAGCTGCACTTCGCGGTCAGCCGCGACGGCACGCCGGTGCATGACCTGCAGCCTTACCTCGGCGCCCGCGGGCACCTCGTCATGCTGCGCGCCGGCGACCTCGCCTACGAGCACGTCCACCCGCTGAGCGGCGACGACCTCGCCTTCGAGACCGCCGACGTCGCGCCCGGCACCTACCGGCTCTTCCTCCAGTTCCGCCACGGCGGCGAGGTCCGCACCGCAGCCTTCACCCGGATGGTGACGCGATGACGGCGCACCTCGAGCTGCCGATCAGCGGCATGACCTGCGCGTCCTGCGCGACGCGGGTCGAGAAGCGGCTCAACCGCCTCGACGGCGTCGAGGCGACGGTGAACTACGCCACCGAGCGCGCGTCGGTCGCGTTCGCGCCCGACGCACCGACGACGCCCGAGGACGTCGTCGCGGCGGTGGAGCACGCCGGCTACGAGGCGGTCCTGCCGTCGACGCAGGGCGAGGCCCACGTCCAGCACGACCCCGTCGACGCGCTGCGCCGGCGCCTCATCTTCGCCGCGGTCGCCACCGTGCCCCTGCTGGTGCTGGGGATGATCCCGCCGCTGCAGTTCGACAACTGGCAGTGGATCTCGCTGCAGCTCGCCACGCCGGTGCTCGTCTGGTGCGCGCTGCCGTTTCATCGCGCCGCGTGGATGAACCTGCGCCACGGCACGGCGACGATGGACACGCTCATCTCGCTCGGCATCACCGCCGCCTGGACGTGGTCGGTCATCTCGCTGCTGTTCCTCGGCGCCGGCGATCCCGGGATGCGCCACGAGCTCTCCTTCGTGCCCGAGCGCGGGGGGCCGGCCGGCGACGTGTACTTCGAGGTCGTCGGCGTCGTCGTCACGTTCCTGCTGGCCGGGCGCTGGTTCGAGGCGCGCGCGAAGCGCAGCGCGGGCGCCGCGCTGCGCGCGCTGCTCGAGCTCGGCGCGAAGGAGGTGTCGATCCTCGACGCCGACGGCGTCGAGCACCGCATCCCGATCGAGGAGCTGAAGGTCGACCACCGCTTCGTCGTGCGGCCGGGCGAGAAGGTCGCGACCGACGGCATCGTGTACAAGGGCACCTCGTCGATCGACCGCTCCCTGCTCACCGGCGAGAGCATCCCCGTCGACGTCCATCCCGGCGAGCCCGTGACGGGCGCGACCGTGAACGTCGGCGGGGGCCTGCTGATCGTCCGCGCGACACGCGTCGGGGCCGACACGGCGCTGGCGCAGATTGGCCGGCTCGTGACCGCCGCGCAGAGCGGCAAGGCGCCGGTCCAGCGGCTAGCCGATCGCGTCGCGGCCGTCTTCGTCCCGCTCGTGCTCGCGATCGCCGCGGCCACCCTCGGCTTCTGGATCGGCGCGGGCGATACCGGCCTCGCGTTCGCGGCGGCGCTGGCCGTGCTGATCATCGCCTGCCCGTGCGCGCTCGGCCTGGCGACGCCGACGGCGCTGCTCGTCGGCACCGGGCGCGGTGCGCAGCTCGGCGTGCTGATCCGCGGGCCGGAGATCCTGGAGTCGACGCGGCGAGTCGACACGATCGTCATCGACAAGACGGGCACGGCGACAACCGGCCGGATGAGCCTGCACAGCATCAGCGTGGCCGAAGGCGTCAGCGAGGCGCAGGCGCTCTGGCTCGTCGGCGCGCTGCAGAACGGCTCCGAGCATCCGATCGGGCGCGCGATCACCGCCGCGGCGCGCGAGCTCGACGGTGCGCCGCCCCCCGTAGAGGACTTCGCCAGCCGTCCCGGCCTCGGCGTGCAGGGCACCGTCGCGGGACGCGCGATCATCGCC
>DASYVZ010000204.1:0-4543 GCA_035936515.1 Solirubrobacteraceae bacterium
CATCGGCGATCCCCTGCAGCCGAGCGGCACGCCGCGCGACGAGGACGAGCCGAACCTCCCCGGGCTCGCGCGCGAGGCGGCGGGCGGTCGCCTCGCCAATCCCGCTCGAGGCGCCGGTGATGAGCGCGATCACGTGGTGGAGGCTACCTGGATCAGCCGTTACGGAAATACTCCAGAACACGGTGTGGCGGCCTGATCTTCAGCCGGGGCTACCCGCGCGCCCGGAAATACCACCGTGACAGCCGGTCACCGCACGTATTTCCGACAAGCACTAGCCACAGATGAACGGTGGTGGTAGTTTCGCGCCGACAGTCTGAGCCACCGCGCCAGGCTTCGCCGGCGCGGCCGAGAGCGGCGGGAGGATCTCATGCAGAGGCGTCGGTCCAGCATCACCTTCGTCTGCGTAGTGCTGACAGCTTGTCTGCTTGTTCCGGGGGTCGCCGCGGCGCATCCCAAGCAGCACGGCGAGCTCGATGGTCACCTGCTCGGCGAGGGTGACTGGGGCAAGATCGAGTTCGTGGGAAAGGCAGAGGTGACGCAGACCGACGATCTCGTGGCCGACGTCGCCGCCTTCGGCAACTACGCCTATCTCGCCAACTGGGGCGAGCCTGATTGCGCCGGGCCCGAGAAGGGTGGCAAGAACAGCCCCGACGCCGGCGCCTGGGTGATCGACATCTCCGATCCGGCCAACCCGAAGGAGGTCAACTTCATCGCGATGCCGCAGGACACGCGTCCCGGTGAAGGGATGCAGGTCGTCCACGTCGAGACTCCGAAGTTCAACGGCGAGATCCTCGTCATGAACGCCGAGGCGTGCGGCAAGAACTACAAGGGCGGGTTCATGCTGTACGACGTCACGGACCCGCTGAAGCCGGTCAAGCTCAAGGAGGGCTTCGGCGACAAGACGGGCTCGGATGCGCACCAGACCCACAGCGCGTTCGTTTGGCAGCCGCCGGGAAGCACCAGCGCATACCTCGTCCTGCAGGACGAGGAGGATCTCCAGGACGTCGACATCTTCGACATCACCAACCCCCGTCGGCCGCGGATGATCGCCGAGCTCGACCTCAACGACTACGACGTCGCCCAGCTCGACCTCAACCTCGGCGACTCGAACCTGCACGACATGACCGTCAAGTGCATGCCCGCCGACAGCCCAACGCACCCGGGCAGGTGCATCATGATCGCGTCCTACTGGGACGGCGGCTACGTGCTGCTGGACGTCACCGATCCGGCAAACCCGGAGTTTCTCTACGACACCGACTACGCGGCCATCGATCCCGAGCTCTTCGAGCAGACGGGCATCGCGCTCACACCGGAGGGCAACGCGCACCAGGCCGAGTTCACGGCCGACAACCGGTTCTTCATCGGCACCGACGAGGACTTCTCGCCGTTCCGGGCGCTGCTGACCACCGACGACGGCGGCCAGTACGCCGCCGGCGAGTTCGGCTGGACGGTCCCGATCAGCCAGAACGACAACATCGAGGGTGGGTTGGACGGACCGACCGTCTTCGGCGGGTACGGCTGCCCGGCCGATCGCGCGTCGATCCCGAACGCCGACACCCTCGACCTCCAGCCCGGCGAAGAGGCGATCCTCGTGCTCCAGCGTGGGCCGGTCGGCGACCCGAGCGCGGGCGGCGATGCCTGCTTCTTCTCCGAGAAGGTCGAGACGGCCCAGCTGCTCGGCTACGACGCGGTGATCATCGCCAACCACCACTCCGGAGCGCTCGGAGGCGACGCTCCCGACGCGCAGTTCTGCGGCGGACAGGGGCACATCTTCGACATCCAGATCTCCGCGATCTGCGTCGGGCACAGGGCGATGCACGAGCTGTTCGACGATCCGAACGCGGCGGACAACTTCACCTATCCGGAGGCCGTGCCCGCGGTCGGAGCGGTGGGGGACAAGGTCTCCGCCACGACGCAGTTCGACGGCTGGGGATACGTCCACCTCTTCGATGCGGCGACGGGCGAGGATCTCGACACGTTCGCGATCCCGGAGGCGATGGATCCCGCGTACGCCTCGGGCTTCGGCGACCTGTCCGTGCACGAGGTGGCGACGGACCCGACGGACCCGAGCCTCATGTACCTGTCGTACTACTCGGGCGGTCTGCGCGCGTTGCAGATCCAGTGCTCGGACCCGACCGACAACAGCACCTGCGAACTCGTCGAGGTCGGCGGCTACCTCGCTCCTGAAGGGAACGACTTCTGGGGCGTCGAGGTCATCAAGAACCCGGTTGACGACCCGAACGTCCAGGGCGACGAGGTGCTCATCCTGGCCAGCGACCGCGACTCGGGGCTGTACATCTTCCGCGACCCGTGATCGCCAGCGCCTGAGCGCACCTCATGCAGACATAGCGCGCGGCTGCCGCCGCGCGCTTTGTCTGCGCATTGCGCGGCTCTGACCTCATCGGGCCGGTAGCCGCCTCATCCAGCGCGACCGCGCTGCGCCGCGCCCGGCACTGAGCGGGCACGACGCGACGCGGGTGCCGGAAGAGCCGACTGGCCAGTCAGCCAGTCGCTATCGTGCGCGTGGGCGGGCACGAATCTTGACGAAGGAGCGCATGCAATGGGAGTTCTCGACGACAAGGTCGCGATCGTCACCGGCTCGGCGCGGGGCATCGGCCGCGCGACCGCAGAGCTGCTCTCCGAGCACGGCGCGAAGGTCCTCATCAACGACCTCGATGCCGACGTCGCCGAGCAGACGGCGTCGGAGATGCCCGGTGAAACCGCCGTCTACGGCGGCGACCTGACCGCCGCGGCCGCCTGCGACGAGCTCGTGCAGACGGCGATCGATGCCTGGGGCAAGATCGACATCATCGTCAACAATGCCGGCTACACGATCGACGGCGCGATCCACAAGATGACCGACGACGCCTTCCAGCGGATGCTCGACATCCACACGGTCGTCCCCTTCCGCGTTATCCGCGCTGCCGCGCCGCACCTGCGCGAGCCGGCCAAGAAGGAGCGCCAGGACGGCGTCGAGGTGTTTCGCAAGATCGTCAACGTCTCGTCGATCTCGGGCACGATGGGCAACGCCGGCCAGGCGAACTATGCCGCCGGCAAGGCCGCCGTCGTCGGCATGACCAAGACGCTGGCCAAGGAGTGGGGCCAGTTCAAGATCAACTGCAACGCCGTGGCGTTCGGCTTCATCGACACGCGCCTGACGGCGCCGAAGGTCGACGACAACACGATGCAGATCGGCGGCGAGACCGTCCAGCTCGGCATCCCTGACCAGATGCGGGCGATGGCGAACTACGTCATCCCGCTCGGCCGCGCCGGCACGCCCGAGGAGGCCGCCGGCGGGATCTTCTTTTTGTGCTCGCCATGGTCGAACTACGTGCACGGCCAGGTGCTGAACGTCACCGGCGGCCAGTTCACGGGCATGACGACCTGACAGGACTCGTCAGATCAGGCTCAGGCGCTGACCGCGGCGCGGGCGGGCGGTACGGTCCCCGCATGCCGAGCGACGAGCAGCTCCAGCGCGGCCGTGCTCTCTGTGCCCAGGGCGCCTGGGGGGAGGCATATGCCGTGCTCGCCGCCGGCGACCGCTCGTCGTCGCTGGCCGCCGACGACCTCTGGCTGCTCGCGATCGGCGCCTACATGCTCGGGCGCGACGAGGAGTACGTCGAGGCGCTCACCCGCGCGCACCAGGCGCAGCTCGCGAGCGACGCGACCCAGCAGGCAGCCCGAACCGCGTGGTGGCTGGGCATGCACCTCGTGACGACCGGCGACATGGGCCGCGGGAGCGGCTGGATCGGACGCGCGCAGCGGCTCGTCGAGCGCCTCGACGAGGACTGCGTCGAGCGCGGCTACCTGCTCATGCCGCTCGCCTTCCAACGTGAGGCGGCCGGCGACCGCGCGGCGGCCGCACAGATCGCCGGTCGCGCCGCCGCGATCGCCGAGCGCCACGGCGATCAGGACCTCTTCGCGCTCGCGACGCACACCCAGGGCCACATGCTGGTGCTCGACGGCCGCATCGCCGAGGGGCTGGCGCTGTTCGACGAGGCGATGCTGGCGGTCACGACCGCGCGACTGTCGCCGATCGTCCGCGGCATCGTCTACTGCGGCGTCATCCTCGGCTGCCAGGCGGCGTACGAGATGCGGCGAGCGCAGGAGTGGACGGAGGAGCTGGCGCAGTGGTGCGAGCGCCAGCCCGACATGGTGGCCTTCAGCGGGCGCTGCCACGTGCACCGCGCCGAGATCATGCAGTTGCGCGGCGCGTGGGCCGACGCGCTCGAAGAGGCGCGCTGTGCCGAGCGCCGGGCCGTGCGCGGCAACCAGCGCAAGGCGCTCGCCGAGGCGCACTACGTCCAGGCCGAGGTGCACCGCCTCCGCGGCGAGTCCGGCGCCGCCGAGCGCTCCTATCGCCGGGCCGCTGAGCTCGGACGCGACCCACACCCCGGGCTCGCGCTCCTGCGGCTCGCCGATGGCCATGTCGGCCCGGCGACAGCCGCGATCGAGCGGGCGCTGGCAGAGACCGTCACCGCGATTGACCGCGCGCGGCTGCTGCCGGCGTGCGTCGAGATCATGCTCGCCGCCGGAGACGTGG
>DASYVZ010000205.1:0-3646 GCA_035936515.1 Solirubrobacteraceae bacterium
TCGGGAAGGCGGCAAACGGAAGACCCCAAGCGAGACGCTCGCCGTCCTGAACAGCCTCAAACCGCTCGAGGACTAGCCGTTCGTTGAACCGGCTTGCGACGTCGACGTCGATCTCTACGAGACGCGACGGGCAGGCGAAAGATGGCATGAGCCGGGCTTCTGTCCTGGCGCGTGTGTAGGGACCTCCTCAGCTCGGGCGCGCGTGGCGTGCCGGTAATCCAACCGTGGAGCTTGAGGAGGCCCCAGGTGACGATCGTAATGGGACTTGATCAGCATCGAGCGCAGATCACCGCCGATTGGCTGGACAGCGACAGCGGCGAGATCGGCCGCGCGCGGGTGATGCCCGCGCACCGCGAAGGCGTGCGGGAGTTCTTGGGCCGGTTCGCGGGCCGCGAACTTGAGGTTGCTCTGGAAGCGACGACCGGCTGGCGCTTTGTCGTTGAGGAGCTGCAGGCGATCGGCGCCGAGGTGCACTTGGCCGAGCCGGCCGAGACGAGCTTTATGCGCGGCAACAAGCGGCGCGCGAAGACCGATCGCGCCGACGCGCGTCACCTGCGCGAGCTGTTGATGGTCGGCCGGCTGCCGGAGTCGTGGATCGCGCCGGCGCACCTGCTCGATCTGCGTGCACGGGTGCGACTGCGTCACACGCTGGTCGATCAGCGCGGCGAGTGGCAGCAACGCATCCAGGCGGTGCTCTACCACCACGGCGTGCCTCAGCGCCGCGATCTGCTGCGCGCCGACAAGCGCCGCTGGCTGGAGCAGCTCGAACTGCCCGCGGCGGCGCGCGACCAGATCACGATCGCGCTAACGATGATCGACGCGCTCGACGCGCAGTCAGAACCGCTGACCGCCCAGCTGCGCGCCTACGCGCGCCGCCAGCCCGGCTGCCGCGCGCTGATGGGCCACTACGGCATCGGCGCGCTGACCGCCGTCACGATCCTCGCCGAGCTCGGCGACGCGCGGCGCTTTTCCTCCTCACGCCACGCCGTGCGCTACGCCGGGCTGGACATCACCGTCCACCAATCAGACCAGCGCCGCGCGCCGGGCACCTCTCCCGCCAAGGGCCGCCCGCGTTGCGCTGGGCGCTCTACGAAGCCGCCCAGGTCGCCCGCCACCCCCGCAGCCCCGACCGCGCCTATTACGAGCAGGCCGCTGCACGGCTGGGCGCCAACCGCGCGTGTCTGGCGATCGCGCGCAAGCTGCTCAAGCGCAGCTACCACACGCTGCGCGAACTCGGCGACGAGGCGCTGCAGCCCGTCTGAGCCTCCAAGCTCGCGGTGCGCGCACAGTCCTCACTGACCCCGATGCACCGCGGCCAGCTCCCGACATGCTGCCGCCGCCACCGTCAAGTGGACGGCCCAGAAAGACCGAACGGCCGCAACGCTTCATCCCGCGGGAACACCCCATCGACCATCACGTCACCGACCGGCCGCGTGGGCCGATCGCGGACCGAGATAAGCCCGGGCGCCCGCGCGCACCACCCCCACACCCCCGACCGCGCTCACGCACCGCCCCACCGACGCGACGAAGAGCCAGACTGGGCGCACGTCGCCGCGGTTGCCAAGGCAAGCGGCTGCGAGCTGCTTGGCTGACGACGCGCCAGCGAGAGCCCGGCCTCGTCGGGCTCTCGCCGCGCCGAACCGAGCCGGGTCCGGCAGCGAGAATAGATCGTTAACGAACAACGCCCGGCAAAGACCGGGCGCCTGCTGAGAGAATGCCGGCGGGGGATATGGGCCGAAGCGGTCTCTCAGCGAGTTCTGCCTTATGTACTCCCCGCCAATCGGATGGCTAAACACCAACCGCTTTCGATCCTCCAGGCACGGTCCCCGCTCGGCGCGTCTCTGAAAGCAGGTCCCGCGCATGCCGCCCTTCGACAATCCCCGCCGCTGCGCGCCGCCGGGCGTCGTGCACACCTTCCGCAACGACAGCGACGGGCCAGTCCGCCTGCTCGACTTCAACACGCCGGCCGGCTGGGAGCACTACATGCGAGATGTCGCCGACGCGGCGCAGCAGGGCCGTTGACTCCCGACGTGATCGGCCGCGTGGCCTCTCGTTACGACTTCGAGATCGTCGACTAGCCCCCGCCTTCGGCGCTGTCATAGCGACCGACTGCGGTCGTCACGTGGCTCGCGCTGCGACCCTCCACGCGGATCGGCCGTCGCGACTCCTCACGCGGAGCTCGTGCGGATGTCTGCTCTCGAGCTCGACTTGTCGAGTGCCTCACCGGCACGAACCGGCGCTGGAATCAGCGCCGCCCCCGCGAGGATCAGCACGAACGCGGAGAGACGAACGCCGACGACGAGCGCGTCGTCGCCGAGCCTGTCGCCGAACACCGCGAGTCCCGCGAGGATCGTCGACAGGTTCGCCGCGACCGACGTGACGGCGATGACGGTGACGCCGTCCCCGATCTGAAGGCTGCGGGCGGAGGCGTAAAACGAGAAGATCGCAGCGCTGAGGATGATCGCGCTCCACGGGCTCAGCAGGCCCGCCGGGCCACTGTCGAGCTCACCGGAGAGCGCCTTGATCGCGACATCGGAGACTCCGAACCCGAGTCCAGCCGCGATGCCCAACAGGACGCCGGGGGGCACCGGCAGGCGGTCGGTCAAGTGCAAGAGGACCAGCAGAACGCCGACACAGATCGCGATCGCCTCGAACGTGATCATCCCCACCAGTGAGTACGTAGAGTGCGCTCCCCCGCCTCCGCCCCCGCCTGTCAGCGTCAGCAAGCTGAGCGAGACCGCGACCAAGATGATGCCGCCCCACTGGCGGCGTCCAAGCTCAAAGCCAAAGAAGCGCTCCGCGAGTACCGCAAGGAAGACCAGGCCTCCGGCGAGTACGGCTTGGCCAATCGAGAGCGGCGCGAGCGCGAGCGCGACGACATGCAGCGCGAACGCCACCGCGGCGACGCCCCAGCCCACGCTCCACCACTTCGAGCGAAACAGATCGCATGCGCTGCGCAGCGGATGTCGCATGTCGACATCGGGGGCGGCGACGGCGCCCTTGTACTTCAACAGGAACGCGAGGTTGGTACCGAGCGCGGACAGCAGTGCGCAGAGAAGACCAATCCCTACCGTGAGCGAGAGGTCGCTCACCAGGCATCCCTCACTAGGACAATCATCGGCTACTAGAGCGCTACCCGTCCGCGCGCCCGCTCACCCAGCCGTGGCAGGAGGGGTCGCTGATCGTTGGGGACGCCCGAGGCGAACCGAAAGCGCCGACCTTGCGTCCCGGGGCTGCGCAGCGTCGACGAGCTGCTCACCCTCGTCGAGCTCCACGCGGCGCTTCGTGCGCGCGGGATCGCGGTACAGGCCGCCGCTTCGACCACGCCCGGACCCGACGCCCCGGCGCCCGACGTACTGGTCAGCCTCCAGACATGATCAGCGATCGGTACTCGTTCCCTTGCGGGCGGAGGGTGTCGCTCGCGACGGGAAGCACGGTTCAGGCCAGCCGGAGTCGTACACCTGCAAGGCTCTGCGTCGGAGCCTTATGTCACGCGATCATGTTGACCTGGAGCTGTCGCGGGCGCTCGCGCGTCGAGCGGCCGTCGATGCGGGGTTCGACGCCCAGGACCTCGCACGCTTTGCCCGCGTCCTGCGCCGTCAGCTCTGCCAGGCGATCCTGACCGAGTCGGGAGCGCGCCTCGTCG
>DASYVZ010000206.1:0-2087 GCA_035936515.1 Solirubrobacteraceae bacterium
GTCGCCCAAGAGACCGCCGAGGAGCACGGCGTCGAGCTGCTGACCGCGGCGGGGAAGAGCGACGTCGACAACGAGAGCCAGGTGGCGGCGCTCCAGTACATGAGGGCGCGGGAGGCGGCGGGGATCCTCATCGCCCCCGCCGACTCGGAGGCCATCGTGCCCGCCATCGAGGAGGCGCGCGAGGACGGCGTGACCGTGATCGCCGTGGACACGCCGACCGCGCCGAGGTCGGCCGTCGACGCGCTCTTCGCCACGGACAACAGGCAGGCGGGCGAGCTGATCGGCCGTTACGCGCGGGCGAAGGCCGAGGAGGAGGGCATCCAGCCCAGGATCGCGATGCTCGAACTGGCTCCGGGCATCACCTCCGGCGAGCTGCGCCACGACGGGTTCCTCGAAGGCTTCGGGATCGGCGAGGACGATCCGCAGATCGTCGGCTCGGTGAACACCGAGGGCGACAGGGAAAAGGGCCGGAGGGGCATGGAGCAGCTGCTTGAGGACGACCCGGACATCAACGTCGTCTACGCCGTCAACGAGCCGGCGGCGTTGGGTGCCGCCGCTGCGCTGGAGGCGGCGGACAAGAGCAAGGACGACGTGATCCTCGTGACCGTCGACGGCGGGTGCGACGCGATCAAGCGCGGGATCAGGCCCGGCGTGATCGACGCCACCGCGCAGCAGTACCCGGAGAACATGGCGCGCGAGGGTGTCAAGGCCCTCGTCGAAGCGGCCCGCGGCGGCGACAAGCCGGCGGGCTACCTCAATACCGGCGTCGAGCTCATCACCGGAGACGCGGTGCAGGGCGTGAAGTCGCGCAACACCGCCTTCGGCGTGCGGAACTGCTGGGGTTAGGCGCGTGAGTCAACTCACGCGCGGAGCGTCCGACGCCGCGGTTTGCCGCTGCTGGTGGTCGACCTGACCGCGAGCGTCCCGGCGCGCTATACAGGAGCCTTCAACCGCCATGCGCCAGCGTCCGCACGCCAAGTCGCCCTACCGGGAGCGACACTACCTACGCAGCATGCAACGGGCCGCCCCGGCTCAGGTCCCATGGGTGGACGAGCCGATGAGCGTCCACCACGTGCCTAGCGGGGCTGATCTGCTCGGGCTCGACAACGTGGGACTGGCAGTGTCCGATCCCGTCGCGACGGCAACCTTCCTCTGCCGTCACGTCGGGATGCACGAACTGGACCGCAGACCGGGTCGAGTCGTCGTGGGCGCCGCCGATCGCGCTGCGACGCTGACGCTGGTCGCAGCCGACGAACCCCGCGAAGCAGGCACGCTCAGGCGCTTGATCCTGCGCGTTGCGGACGTCGGGCGGGCGGTCGCGGCGCTTCCGGCGCAAACGGCCGTCGAGGGCGATCAGCTCGAGCTGGCCAGCTTCGAGGGGCCGGAGGGGCTGTGTCTCGGCTTCACGCTGGTCGCGGGCGGCGGAATCGACTACGACATCGATCACGTGCTCCTACGCGTCTGCGACCCCGAGCAGACGAGGGTCGCCCTTGCGGAAGTCGGATTCGTGCCGCGCGCGCAAGCGCTGCATGTCGCGGACAAGTACATCGGGCTCGCCAGCGCGCCCGGCTGCACGGCGCGGTCGCTGCTCGACCACGTCGCTGTGCGTGTCGCGTCGCTCGACGCGGTCGCGGCGACGGCGCGCGAGCGGAGCCTCGAGATCGACGAGCGCGCGCCCGATGGCGCACTCGGCGTCGTTCTTCCGGGGCCCGAACAGATCAGGGTTCACTTCGTCGAGCGGACTTCGCGCGAGTAGTCGCTGCGCCTCGACGTGGGCCTCAGCGCGGCGCCATCCGCAGCGCGCCGTCGAGCCGGATCACCTCACCGTTGAGCATCTCGTTCTCGACGATGTGGCAGGCGAGCGCGGCGAACTCGGCGGGCTGGCCGAGGCGCGGCGGAAACGGCATCGACGCCGCGAGCTGCGTGCGCGCCTCGGCGGGCAGGCCGGCGAGCAGCGGCGTGTCGAACAGCCCCGGCGCGATTGCGCACACGCGGATCGCGCCGGCCGCGAGGTCACGCGCGGCGGGCAGCGTCAACGCGACGACGCCGCCCTTCGAAGCGGCGTAGGCGACCTGCCCGATCTGCCC
>DASYVZ010000207.1:0-4352 GCA_035936515.1 Solirubrobacteraceae bacterium
CCGAGGGACTCGCCGACCTGATCTCCGGCGAGCTTCCGCTCGACGAGTGGATCGCGCTCGTGCGCACGACGGTCCCGCCGCCGGCGCGCTGGCGCCGGCGACCGCCGCCCGGACTGTGGGCCGGCCTGTGGGCGCGGCTGCGCGGCGTCAGCCCCCGGACAGAGTCGTGACGACGGCCTCGTAGACCCCCGCTCCGTAGGACGCCTCGGCGACGCGAACGTTCGTGCGCGGGCCCGTCGCCGCGTGCAGCGTCGGATCGCGCGCCACGGCGTTGGCGACGAACCAGAACGTCCCCACGTTGCTCGCCGTCTCCATGTCCTCCCGCGAGTCACCCACGGCGATGACCTCCTCGGGCGCGAAGCCGCGGGCGCGCATGTGGAGGGCGACGGCGTTGCCCTTCGACGCGCCCCGCGGGACGAGGTGGTACGCGCGCACCTCCTCGAGTGCGACGAGGGCCGGCGAGCGGCGATGCACGCCGCCGTTGTCGACGAGCCGCAGGGCGCCGTGGCCGTGCTCCGCCAGCAGCGCGTCCGCCTCGGCGGCGTCGACGAGCCCGCGGAAGAGGTGCGAGACCTCGCGGCCGTGATGCCACGGGTCGTGGTACTCCAGACGGCCTGCGTAGTGCTCGAGCAGCAGCGCGGGCGCTCCCGCGGACTGGATCTGGTCGTGGATCGAGCCGGCGTCACCGTAGGGCAGGTAGTCGCCGGTCAGCCAGGTCTCCTCGCCGTCGATCACCAGGCAGGAGCCGGCTTCGTAGATGTAGGCGGGCTGCGCGAAGAGGCGCGCGTTCTCCGCCATGGTCGCCTTGCGCCGGCCCGACATGAGGACGACCTCGGCGCCCGCGCGGTCACAGGCCTGCAACGCCCGGACTCCCTCGAGCGTGAACTGCTTGTCGGCGTTGCGCAGGAGCGCGCCGCCCGGGCCGAGCAGGGTGCTGTCGAGATCGACGTACAGGCAGCGCATGCCCACATCGTGGCGTATGCGCCGCTTGCCGCTGAGGGCGGCAGGCGGCTCGGAAAGTCACGTGTGGCGGTCGACGCGCCGCGCCCACTACCTGAGGCTGTCGGGCAGCGCCCGCAGATCAACCATCGGCGGGCGCTCGAGCGGCTCGCCCTCGTCGCCGGGAGCAGCACCGGCGATCAGGCGGCACTCGCGCCGCAGCCGACTCGTCACGGCCGCCAGCACTGCCGCCGACATCGGCGCGAGCTTGGCAAGCGGCTGGTGGCGGTTCTGACGCACGTCGAGGTCGACCTGCGCCATCGCGTCGATGCCGACGTCGGCCGACACGTCGAGCAGCAGCCCCATCTCGACGGCGTAGCCGGTGCAGAACGCCATCCGCTCGAGCAGCTCGCGGCGCGCCGCGAACTCGCCCGCCAACGGCTGGCGCACCCCCGCCAGCTCCGGGTAGAAGGCCGCCAGGAGCGGGCGCGCCGTCAGCTCCGTCACACGACCGCCGCCGGTCGGCTGGACCTGCGCGTCGGCGCTCTTGAACGGCCGGCGGTAGAAGCCCTTGACGAACTGCACGCCCTCGACGCAGATCAGCGGACCGAGCAGCCCGGTGGCGAAGTGTGCGCCGAAGTCCTCCGAGTCGGCGTCGACGAAGCAGACGAGATCTCCGGTCAGCACGCTCAGCGAGCGCCACATCGCGTCGCCTTTGCCGAGCACCGGCCCGAATGCCGGCAGCAGCGCCGCCGGGCGGACGACCTCCGCACCGAGCGACCTGGCGATCGCGCCGGTCCGATCGCGCGAGTCGTCGTCGAGGACGACGAGCTGATCGATCACGCCCGCCTCGCGCAACCCCATCAACGGCTCGACGACCCCCGCGATCGTGGCCGCCTCGTCGCGCGCCGGCACGCACACCGACACGGTCTCGACACGCGCCGAGCGCAGACGATCAGCCGGAAAGTCCGCGTGATGAAAGCTGCGCACCGTCAAGGCGCTCGTACTATGGCAGCGGCGTGTCCGTCGCCCCGCAAGCTCATCCCTGGAGCGCCCTGCTCGACCTCGGCCGCACCGACGGGCGGCTCGTGCGCGAGGCGTTCGAGGGCGCCCGCGACGCGGTCACCGAGCCGCTGCCCGACGAGCTGCACCCTGCGCTGCGCGATGCGCTGACCGGCGCCGGCATCCGGTCGCTGTGGTCTCATCAGGCGCAGGCCCTGCACGCGGCCTGGGAAGGCCCGACGATCGTCACCACCGGCACCGCGTCGGGCAAGTCGCTGTGCTTCAACATGCCCGCGCTCGACGTCCTGTGCCGCGACGCGAAGGCGCGCGCGCTGTACCTGTACCCGACGAAGGCGCTCGCCCAGGACCAGGCGCGGGCGATCAACGCCTTCGGCCTGACCAGGCAGGTCCGGCCCGCGATCTACGACGGCGACACGCCGCGCGAGCAGCGCACGCAGATCCGCCGGCGCGCAAACCTCGTGCTGACGAACCCCGACATGCTGCACATGGGGATCCTGCCCCACCACCGCCAGTGGGGCGACTTCCTCTCGAACCTCGCGGTCGTCGTCGTCGACGAGGCGCACGTCTACCGCGGCGTCTTCGGCTCACACGTCGCCAACGTGTTGAGAAGGCTGCGGCGGATCGCCAACGCGTACGGCACCGAGCCGCGCTTCCTGCTGGCCAGCGCGACGATCGCCAACCCGCTCGAGCTCGCGGCGCGCCTGACGGGGCTGGAGGAGATCACGCTGGTCGACCGCGACGGCGCGCCCGGCGCGCGGCGCGAGATCGCGATGTGGAACCCGCCGCTGACCGACGAGGCGCTCGGCACGCGGCGCTCGTCGCTGGCCGAGGCGGCCGAGATCGTCGGCCACCTGGCCCGCCGCGGCGCGCGCACGATCTGCTTCATCAAGTCGCGCCGGGCGGTCGAGCTCGTCGCGCGGATCGTCGCTCTGGATGACCCGAAGCTCGCCGACCTCGTCGTGCCCTACCGCGCGGGCTACACCGCGCAGCAGCGCCGCGAGCTCGAGGGCCGGCTCATGCGCGGCGAGCTGCTGGCGGTCATCACGACGGACGCCCTGGAGCTCGGCATCGACATCGGCGCGCTCGACGCGGCCGTCGTCGTGACGTTCCCCGGGACGGTCGCGTCGCTGCGCCAGATGTGGGGCCGTGCCGGGCGCCGCGGGCGCGGCCTGGCGGTCTACGTCGCCGGAGAGGATGCGCTGGACCAGTTCTTCTGCCGCCATCCCGACGAGTTCCTCGCGCGGCCGGTCGAGGCGGCGATCCTCGACCACGAGAACGAGCCGATCCACCTCGCGCACCTGTTGTGCGCGGCGCACGAGGGGCCGCTCAGCGCATCTGACGCCGAGCCGCTGGGGCCGCGCTGGGAGGCGCACGCGCAGGCGCTCGTCGCGATGGGCGAGCTCGTCGAGCGCTCCGGCACGTACGTCCTGCGCCATCCCGAGGACTATCCGGCCGCGCGGGTCTCGCTGCGCTCGGCCTCCCCCGACTCCTACGCCGTCATCGACACCGCCAGCGGCGAGCTGCTCGGCACGGTGGAGTCCGCGCGGGCGCACACGACCGTCCACGACGGCGCGATCTACCTGCACCAGGCGCGCTCGTACATCGTCGACCGGCTCGAGATCGAAACGCGCCGCGCGCTCGTCGAGCCGTTCGCCGGCGACTTCTACACGCAGCCCAAGAAGGAGACGATGACCGAGATCGAGGCGCTGCTCGACCGCCGCGACACGTGCGGCGTGCGGCTCTCGTTCGGAAGGGTCGCCGTCACGGAGCAGGTGCTCGCCTACCAGCGCAAGAAGATCTCCGATCACTCGGTCATCGACCTGCAGGGCCTCGACCTGCCCGAGACGACGTTCGCGACCCAGGCGCTGTGGTTCGAGCTGCACGACGACCTGCTCGCCGACGACTTCCCCCTGGAGGTCCTGCTCGGCTCGCTGCACGCCGCGGAGCACGCGCAGATCGCCGTGCTTCCGCTGCTGGCGATGTGCGACCGCTGGGACATCGGCGGCCTGTCGACGAACTACCACCCGCAGACCGGGCGGCCGACCATCTTCATCTACGACGGTCACCCCGGCGGCGTCGGGATCACGCGGCAGGGCTACCTGCGCTTCGAGACGCTCGCCGGCGACGCGCACCGGCTCATCTTCGAGTGCCCCTGCAAGGACGGCTGCCCGTCGTGCGTGCAGTCGCCCAAGTGCGGCAACCTCAACGAGCCGCTGGCGAAGACCGGCGCGCTGGAGCTGCTGGCGCGGATGCTCGAGCGCTGACCCTCGCGCGAGGGCGGAGCCTTGCAGCGCTTGAGCGGGGGCTCGGCTTGACCGACATTGGCTCTCATGCGGCTCGCGCTCGTCGCCCTCACGCTGCTTGCGACGTTGGCCGTCGCGCCGCCGGCC
>DASYVZ010000208.1:0-4459 GCA_035936515.1 Solirubrobacteraceae bacterium
GAGCGCGACGACCACCTGGTTGGCCGCCTTGGCCACCTGGCCGGCGCCGGGCGGACCGATGTGGGTCACCGCCTTGCCCATCACCTCGAGGATCGGCCGGGCGCGCTCCACCGCATCGTCGCTTCCGCCGACCATGATCGCGAGGTCGCCCGACTCAGCGGCGGGCTGTCCGCCGGAGACCGGGGCGTCGACGGCGTCTGTGCCCTTCTGGTCGAGCACCTCGTGGACCTTGCGTGTGGTCGCTGGGGCGATGCTCGACATGTCGATGTAGAGCGTGCCCTCGCTGATTCCCTCCGCGACACCGTCCTCGCCGAGCACGATCGCCTCGACCTGGGGCGAGTCGGGCAGCATCGTGATCACCACGTCGCTCTTCTCGGCGACCTCTCGCGGAGACGAGGCCTTCTCCCCGCCGGACTCCACGAAGTCGTCCGCCTTCTCCTCGGTGCGGTTGTAGACGACCAGGTCGTATCCGGCCTCCCGCAGGTTCTCGGCCATCGGCCTTCCCATGATCCCCAGTCCGATGAACCCGATCGTCTCCATCGCGTTACCTCCTCAGAGCTTCAGTCCGTAGCTGTCCACCCACGCGAGCGACGAGCGCGTGTCGCCGTCGGGCGCGTACTCGAGGCCTACCCAGCCGTCGTAGCCCGAGCCCTCGATGTGCTCGAACACGAAGGCGTAGTCGATCTCGCCGGTGCCCGGCTGGTGGCGGCCGGGGTTGTCGGCGATCTGCACGTGCGCGATGCGGTCGAGCAGCTCGTCGAAGCGCTCGCAGAGGTTGCCCTCCATCTTCTGCGCGTGGTAGAAGTCGTACTGGAGGCGCAGGTTCGGTGCATCGACCTCGTCGAGCAGCCGCACGACGTCCGCGGTGTAGGGAATCAGGAACCCGGCGACGTCGTAGCTGTTGACCGGCTCGACGAGCAGCGTGCGCCCGTCCTCGCCGAGCGCCCGGGCCGCGTGGCGCACGTTCTCCACCAGCACCTCCCACTGCTCCTCGAACGAGCGCTCTTCCAGCCTCAGCCCCGCCAGGCAGTTGATGCGCTCGCATTCGAGCACCCGGGCGTACTCGCGCGCCCGCTCGACCCCCTCGCGGAACTCGTCCACGCGGTCGGGATCACAGGCGGTGCCGCGGTCGCCGGCGCCCCAGTCGCCCGCGGGGAGATTGAAGAGCACCTGCTCGAGCTCGTGCTCATCGAGCTGTGCGCGGATCGCGTCCGGCTCCTCCTCGTAGGGGAACATGTACTCGACGGCGCTGAAGCCGGCCTCGCGCGCCGCGGCGAAGCGGTCCAGCAGGGACTCCTCCTCGGCGAACATCAGCGACAGGTTGGCGGCGAACCTCGGCATCTCGTCTTGGCCCCTTTCAGACTCCCGTGGTGGCGGCGACCTCGCCGGGCTCCTCGTCGCGGTCCTCCACCGGCTCGGACTCCTGGATGGCGTCGATCGACGTACCCATCGCGGCGTCGGCCTCACGCTCGATCAGCACCTCGACGAGGGCCGGCCGGCGCTCGCGCTCGGAGGTCTCGACCGCCCAGGCGAGCGCCTCCTGGATCTCCTCGGGGCGGGTCACCCTGCGGCCAAAGGCGCCCATTCCCTCCATCACCTTGACGTGGTCCATCCCGTAGGACTCGTCGTAGGCGAGGTCGACCCCGTAGTTCATCTCGAACTTGTACTCGGCCTGCCTGATGAGGCCCATGTAGGCGTTGTTGATCATCACCAGCACGTAGGGCACGCTGTACTGGCAGGCGACGGCGACCTCCTCCATCAAGAACTCGAAGCTGTAGTCGCCGACGACGCCGACGACGGTCTTGTCAGGGCGCGCGACCTTGGCGCCGAGGCACGCCGGCACCTCCCAGCCGAGCGGTCCCGCCTGGCCGCAGATCAGGTAGTGGCGCGGCTTGTAGACCTCCTGGAACTGCGCCGACCAGATCTGGTAGAGCCCGATCGCGGTCACGAACACGGTGTCCGCGTCGAAGAACTCGTTGATCTCCTGAAAGACGCGCTGCGGCTTGATCGGCACGTCGTCGAAGTCGGTCCTGCGGCGCAGCCGCCGGCGCAGGTCGAGCGTGTGCTTGCTCCACTCCGTTTCGTCGCGCGCGTCCGTCCGCCGCCGGGCGGCCTCGAGCAGCGCCTCGATCGTGAGGCGAGCATCGCCGACGATGCCGAGCTCGGGCGCCAGGACGCGGCCGATCTGCGTCGGCTCGACGTCGACGTGGATGAACCTGCGCTCGCCGCGGTAGACCTCGGGGTCGCCGACGTGCCGCTCGGCGAAGCGCGCGCCGATCGCCAGCACGACGTCCGACTCGAGGAAGGCCGTGTTCCCCGCGCGTGTCTGCGTCTGGATGCCGGCGAGGCCCACGTACAGGGGGTGGTCTACGGGTATCGAGCCCCAGCCCATCAGCGTCGGCAGCACCGGGATCTGCAGATGCTCGGCCAGCTCGACGAGCGCCTGCGACGCATCGGTGAGGATCACCCCGCCGCCCGGCATGATCAGCGGCCGTTGCGCCTCGAGCAGCATGTCGAGCGCGCGCTCGACGGCAGCCGGGTTGGGTGCGGTCGGGAAGACCGCCAGCGGCGCGTCCACGGCGGGGTCGTAGACGATCTCGCCCTGGGCGACGTCGAGCGGGATATCGATGTGCACGGGGCCCGGCCTGCCCTCGCGCATCGTGCGGAAGGCGTCGCGAAAGACCCAGGGGAGCTGCGCCGACTCCTTGACCAGGTAGCTCTTCTTGACGACGGGCTTCACGATCTCGCAGATCTCGACCGCCTGGAAGGCCTCCTGGTGGAGCTTCGCCACCGGCGCCTGCCCGGTGATCGTGAGGATCGGGACCGAGTCGGCCCAGGCCGTGTAGAGCCCCGTGACCATGTTCGTGCCCGCCGGTCCGGAGGTGCCGACCGCCACGCCGATCCTGCCGCTGGCGCGCGAGTAGGCGTCGGCGGCGTGCGTGCCGCCCTCCTCGTGGCGCATGATGATGTGGCGGATCGAGCTGTGCTCGAGCGCCGCCTTGTAGAGGGGAAGGACGGCCGCGCCCGGGATCCCGAACATCACGTCGACGCCCTCCGACTCGAGCACGCTCACGACCGCCTCCATGGCGGGGATCGGGGGGTTGCTCATCCGCCTCGCTTCATCTTCGCGTGCTCGGCCTGTTGCGATCGCTACTTTACGGCAAATCCAACCGAGCGTCACGCCGCGACCCACCGCGAGCGGCGGGGCTCACGGCGGCTCGCCAAGCTTCGCATCCGGGCGAAGCTCGCTTGCCAGCTCCTCGCCCAGCGCCGCCCGCGCGAGCGCGCGGCCGAGCCCGGGCGCGTGCTTGAAGAGGTTGTGACCGGCGACGAAGAAGATGCCCTCGGTCTCCCAGACCGCCACGCCGTCCGTGCTCCAGGGCAGTTGGGTCACCCAGCAGTGGCGGTGCTCGACGGGTTCGGGGTCGAGCCCCGGCAGCGCCCGGGCCACATACGCGCTCGCGCGCTCGTCGAGCGACGCCAGCGCATCCGGATCGACCAGGCTGCCGTCCTCCTGGACGTCGACCGTCTGGCTGAGGCCGACGCCGTAGCCGCGGTTGCCCGGAGACGGAGCCGCGTAGATGCCGACCTCGCCGAAGTCGCCGCTCGAGTCCAGCAGGCAGGCGAGGTTCGCGGGCGGCTCGCCGCGGACCCTGTAGGTGCCGCGCACGTGCGCCGCGAGCCTGACCGGAAGCGAGAGCCCTACGCCGCGCGCCAGGGGGGCGGTGCCACGCCCGGCGCAGACAACGACCCGTTCGTGCTCCCACGTGGCGCCGCCGGTGCGCACCTCGACCGTGGCGGGGCCCGTGGACCGCAGCGAGATCACCTCGTCGGCGTGTAGCGAGCCGCGTAGCTCATCTGCGAGCGCCTGGATGGCGGCGCGGACGCGGACCGCCCCACCCGTCTCCTCGACCATCGCGGTGCCGGCGTAGCCGGCGAGCGGGGGCAGCAGCTCGGAGAGCTCATCGGGCTGGATCCTCCTAGCGGTGACGCCGCCGACCCGCTCGAGCATGCGCAGCCGGGCCTCGACCGCCGGGCCGAGCGCCACCACGCCGTCCTTGGAGACCAGCTCGACCGCGAGCCGCTCGGCCCACTCGTCCCACACGGCGCGGCTGCCCCGCGCGAACGCGACGAGGCGCGGATCGTCGTGGCCATGGCGAAAGATGCGCGAGTCGCCGCCCGACTGGCCGTTGCCGGGCACCCCGCTCTCGTAGACCCGCACCTCGACCGCCTGCTCGGCCAGCGCGTAAGCCGCGGAGAGCCCGACGATGCCGGCGCCGATCACGCCGATTCGGGGTGCGCGGGCCATGCGTGCACTATCTCAAGGGACGGGCCGAACGGCGCTGTCCGAGTCCGAACGACCGTCGTGTCGATGCGCTGCGCCCGCAGCCGCTCGCCGAGGTGGACGCGGCTCGCGCTATCGCGCCTTTGGTCGGTTCCTGACCCAGTCGATCACGCA
>DASYVZ010000209.1:0-1844 GCA_035936515.1 Solirubrobacteraceae bacterium
CGCTACGTGCGGCGGGCCTCGTCGCGGCGGGGCTCCGACGCCGGCGGCTGGCCGGCGCGCTCGTGATCGCCGGCGCGCTGTGCAGCGGCCTTGCTACGGCTGCAGCAGTCCGGCCGCGCGGCTGAAGTCTGCGATCTCGCAGCCGTTCGTGCGCGCGAAGCGGCGGTCGACCTTCACGCCGTCGATCGTTCCGGTGACGCGTGCGGTCTCAGGCCCGCCGTAGATCTGGGTGCACACTCGCCCCTTGTCGGGCTGCGTCTTCAGCAGCTCGTCGATCGCGCGTGCCCGCGCGCACAACGTTGCGGCGGACGCCCGGCCGGGAGCGGCGAGCGCGCCGGAGGCACGCTGCTCGCCGCCGCGACAGGTCAGCGAGCCGGTCGTCTTCGTGCCGGCCCCGTCGTCGTAGGCGATCGTCAGCTCGATCGCGCCGCTGGCCGGCACGGAGGTTCCGGGACGCGCCAACCGTTCGTCCTCTGTGTCGCCGCAGCCGCCGAACGCCGCGACCCCCAGCGCGAGCGCGAGCGCGACCGTCGCGACGCGGCTCACGTCAGCCGCTCTCCTCGGAAGGCAGGAGATGGCCGTCGTTCTCGACGTAACCGTCCTTGCCACCTACCGCGACGCCCTGATGGTTGCCGACTGCGTAGCCCTCGCCGGTCACGACCTCGCGTGCTTCGTCCTCGGCCATCGCGGTCTCCTCTCGCTCGCAGGTTGCCGCAGGATCGTAGGACTTAACCCGAAAGGCCCGCACGTGCGGGCCTTTCGTCTACAGCAGGATGATCACCAGGATGATGATCAGGATCAGTGCACCGATGCCAATGTACATATTGCTCCTTTGGTCAGTGCAGACCCCTCTACCCGACGCTGCTCGCGCGCAACCGAGAACGGACGACCGTCAGTGGTCGGCGACGGTCCCGCCTTCGGGCGTGATCGGACGCTGCTCGGCATGCCAGCGCTGCATGCCGCCGGCCATCGAGTAGGCGTCGACGCCGACGCCGCGAAATGCCTGCGCCGCCATCGCCGAGCGCGAGCCCGCCAGGCAGTAGAAGATCACCGGGCGGTCGGTGTCGACCTTGGCCGCGTTGGCGCCGAGCTCCTGGAGCTCGATGTGCAGCGCGCCATCGATGCGACCCGCCTCCCACTCGTAGGGCTCGCGCACGTCGACGACCTGCGCGGACTCGTCGGCGAGTGCGGCCTGCGTCTGCTCGGGCGTGACCTCGAGGTTGTTGGAATCGAAGATGGAAGCCATGGCGCGAGGGTACCGCTCGCGACTCAGCGCGCGGCGGGCGGGACCTCGCGCAGATCTGGCAGCGCGGGCGGGCGCATCCGCTGCCAGATCGCCGCGGCAACGAGCAGCAGCAGGCCGAGCCCGATGAACGACCCGACGCGGTACAGCGACGTCAGCGCGGAGAGGTCGTAGAGGAAGACCTTGCCGACCGTCACGAGCAGCAGCGCAAGCGACCCGAGCCGCAGCGCCCGGTCGTCGCGCCGCAGTCCGGTCACGAGCGCGACCAGCCCGCTGATCGCCCAGAGCCCGCTCAGCAGCAACTGCGCGTCGTCGCCGGGCGCGAACGCAGTCACGAGGGCGACCGAAGCGAGGTACAGCAGCGTGATGGCGCCGGTCGCGCCGAGCGCCGCGTGGACGCGGGCGTGGGTGATGAGCGTCCGGCCGAGCAGCCGCATGCCGAGGAGCGCGGCCGCCGCCGCGGCGCCGAACGCGAGCGCGGCGCGAGGGAGATCGTCGACGCCGGTGACGAGCGACGCCGGTGTCGCCTCGAAGAGCAACGCGTGCGCGAGCGCCAGTGCCAGGTACGCGCCGCCACCGCAAGCCGCGACAGGATCACGAC
>DASYVZ010000210.1:0-2949 GCA_035936515.1 Solirubrobacteraceae bacterium
CACCAGCGCGTGGTTCGCCGCCTACGCGCCCGCCGGCGCGCCCCGCGTGGCGGTGGGGGTGCTGCTCGTCGAGGCGGGCGCGGGCGGCGACACCGCCGCGCCGGTCGCTCAGGAGGTCCTGCGCGCCGGCCTCAAGGCGACGCGCTAGGACGCACGCGCGCCGCTGAGTCTCGACGCACGGGCGGTCAGATGTCGAGGTCGATGATGCCCGTCTGGTCGTTCGTCGAGGACTCGATCTTCAGCTCGAGCGGGCGGTTGTCGAGCGCGTCGAGCGTGAGCTTGAAGAGCACCAGCGCGCCCTGGTTGGCCGTGTTGAACGCTGGCGTGTCGGGTAGCGGCGCGATCTCGCCGGGCGGGATCGGCTCGGAGGGGTCGTACGCGAAGGGATTGCTGTCCTTGAGGTCGATCGAGTCGAAGACGTCCTCCTGCGTGTCGATGATCTCGATCTCGCCGGAGGGGGTGAGCGGCCGCGAGGCCTCGTTCTCGACCTGCAGGAAGATCCCGAACCAGACCTCGTTCTCCTCGAGTCCCTGCTCGGCGGGCGGCACGCCGGCGAGCATCGCCCTGTCCTGGAGGTCGTAGGGGTTGAGCTGGCGCGAGCCCTGCACCTGGTACTTCAGGTCGCCGAGCGAGAGGTAGAAGCCCTCGCCCTCGATGTGCTGGACCTTGGCGTCCTTGTCGTGGTGCTTGCCGCACGCGGCGAGGCCACCGCTGACGAGCAGGACGACGACAACGGCCAGTGGACGACGCAGGCGGCACATGACGGCCGCGAAATCTACAGCCTGAAGCCGGTGGCGGGCTTACGTGCCCCGCCCGACAGCGTCGTGCGCTCGCCGCGCCCCTCGCCGGATTCGAGGATCGAGCGCAGCCGCTCCAGCGCGCGCTCGTGACAGCGCGTGCTCGAGCTGCGCAGCCGCAGAAGCTTCTCCATGAGCTCGTCGGACTTCAGCGCGGGCTCGGAGCGCGTCTGGAACGTGACCTTCGTCTCACTCGGCCCGACCTCGTCGAGCGTCCAGGTCGAATAAGTGCGGATGCGGTTGAAGCGACCGCCGCGGCCGGTGGCCGCGATCCGCTCGGGCGGTGTCAGCTCCGTAAGCGTGATGTCGCCGTAGGAGAAGCGGTCAAAGCGCGATTTGACACGAAAGCGCGCGCCGGCGCCGCGGCCATAGGAGTCTTCGCGCGTGAGATGCCAGTCGACCATGCAGTGATCGGTGAACTCGGAGTGGTTGGCGACATCGGCGAGGTACTCGAAGACCTCTTCGCGCGGCTTGGCGATCGTCGTCGTCACAATGATCGGCTCCATCGCAGCCGCAATCTATTGGGTTGCGCGTGCGCCCGCCTGAGCCGTCCTCACACGCGACGAACGCGTACGGCGTTGCCGTACTCGCTGTGGCGCACGCGCTCGCTCTCGAGCGGTTCGTCCCGCCGTAGCGGGCGGCACAGCTCACAGACGGGCGAGCCGGCGCCGAAGCGGTACAGCGTCTCGCCGACGAGCGGGGTGCGCCCGCAGTCGGCGCACGCATGGCGGGCGTCGGAGAGGGCGCCGACGCTCTTGCGCAGCAGCGAGCGCTCGAGGTCTTGCTCCTCGATCGTGACCGCGGGACGGGGCATCTGCGCATGTTCTGCGTCGCAACGCCGGTTCCTGCCCGCGTTCTCTTGAGCCTGGCTTTAGGTTGGGGCCGAACATGGGTAGAGGTCGTGTCCCGAAGCGGGTCGCATCAAGTCCACCACCCCGGCTTGACGCGGCCGTCATAGTTCAGCCCTCCGGTGCTGTCGGCTGCTGTATCTAAGGCGAAGGGAGTCGGTATGGAGTCGCTCACGTCAGGAACGCTCGCCGGAACCGGCACGTTTCGCTGCGAGATCTGTGGTCACGTCCTGGAGATGACGACCGCGGACGTCCTTCCCGCCTGCCCGGGCTGCGACGGTGCGAGCTTCACGCGCGCATCGCTCTTCGCCGGTACCGCGCGGCTGCGGGGTGCCGAACCCGAGGTCCAGACGCATGGCGACGCGCTCGATGCGGCCCTCGACGCCATCGACGAGCCCGGCCGCTACCTCGTCTTCCACGACGCCGGCGAGGTTCGCGCGGTGGCGATGCCAGGCGACTCGATGCGGATCGGCCGCAGCCTGTCGGCCCACCTGCGCTTCGAGGACCCGACGGTCTCGCGCCGCCACGCGGTGCTGATCGGCGAGGCCGACGGTGTGCGCGTCCTCGACGACCGCAGCCTCAACGGCGTGTTCGTCAACGGCCAGCGCGTCGTTTCACAGCTACTCGCCGACGGCGACGAGATCGTCATCGGGCGCTACCGCCTGCGCTTCTTGGACCGCTCCGCGCTCGGCGCCGAAGCGGCGGCGGCCGAAGTCGGCGCCGAGTAGCCTTTGGCGCCCTTGGGCGCCACGATCGCAGTCCTCTCCCAGAAGGGCGGTACCGGCAAGACGACTGCGGTGCGGACCCTGACCGACGTCCTGCGCCGCATCGACCTCGACGTGCTCGCGGTCGATCTCGACCCGCAGGGCAACCTGTCGGACTACTTCGACGTCGATCCGGATGCCGCGCCGTCGATCGCCGACGTGCTCGCCGGCCGCGCCGAGGCGGCGCAGGCTATCCACGACGACATCATCCCGGCCAACCTCTCACTCGCCGAGGCGGAGCTCATGCTGGCCGGAAAGATGGGCCGCGAGCTGACGCTCAGGCGCGCGCTCAAGCCGCTGCGCGAGCGGTACGACCTGATCCTCCTGGACTGCCCTCCCTCGCTCGGCCTGTTGACCGTCAACGCGCTTGTGGCCGCCGACCACGCGCTGCTGACGACCGAGGCGCAGTACTTCGCGCTGCAGGGCGTCGAGCAGGCGCTCGAGGTCATCGAGCTCGCGCGCGACGGCCTCAACCCGGACCTCGGCTGGCTCGGCGTCGTCCTGAACATCGCCGACATGCGCACGAAGCACAGCCGCGAG
>DASYVZ010000211.1:0-2699 GCA_035936515.1 Solirubrobacteraceae bacterium
CCGGACGGCGTGCAGCGCTCGATCAGCGGCACCTGCTGTGGCGCGACTGCTTGCGGCTCATCGATCGCGCACAGCTGCGCCGAGAGATGACGTGGTTCTTCGGTGCCGTGCTCGCCGTTGCCGGGCGACGTCGCAAACGAAGGGCTACCGGCATGCCGGTCCTATACGCGCGGCGACGTGGAGAGCACCGCGCCGCCTGAACGCGAAAGTCGCGCTCTCAGCGGTGCACGGGTTGCTGCGGACCGAGCGCGTCCATGCTCGCGAGTACCGCGAGAAGGATCCCGAGCATCAGCGCGCACCAGGAGGCGGCGAGCGCCAAGACCCGCAGCATGCTGCCGATCTCATGCCGCTCGGGGTTTCTGCGCCAGCGGGCGACCCAATACACCGGGGCCGCGACGACCATGGCTCCGAAGACTGCGGTGGCAAACAGAGCCGCCTCGGCGAGCGCGTCGCCCGCGATGACCCTCCACGCCAGCACGGCGACACCGACAGCAGCGCTGAACAGCAGAGCTTGGGTAGATCCTGCACGAACCGCGCGACTTCGGTACGAACCGGCCCCCATGGTTGATTGAAGTCTTCCGCCATCGCCATCGGCCTACCCGAAGAGACCGACTCGGGTGCTGCTTTCGATGAACCGGGCGCTGTCACGGAAGGTCGCGTCGAGGTCCGCCAGCCGGTCCCTCAGCGGGACGGCGAACGAGCGCGATGGCGCCGCCGGCGCGTCCCGCAGCTCAACCTTTACCGGGACGGCGCGCGGCGAAAGCTCGGAATCCGAAACCGGTGTCCCGACTGAGGCTATCCCAGCTAGCGGCCGCTCAGCGGGACACCCCCTAGTGAGCCAAACGAACGGCTCGGGGCGCGGGGCTCGGGCACGCAACGGGAGCTTGAGGTCAGCCCGCCCACCCAGGCGCCTCGATCTACGGCTTACGGGTGAAGCTTGACCACCTTGAGGCGCGCCTGGCCGACTTCCTGCGTGAGGCCGGGACTGACTCCAACACTGATTGTCGCGTGGCACTTGGTGCTGCGTCTTGGTGACGTCGCCGCCGGGATCGAGGATCTCGGAGATGACTTTCTTCGATTCGAAGCGTTCGTTCCCGCTGGCGAGCAGCGCGTAGAGGTCTCCATCTCTCGAGAGATATCAGAGGGCGAAGGCTTTGAGCATGGCGCCGTCGGCTGCTCGTTCAACATCTCGACACTCATGACCCGTGCCTGCACGCGCTGGTCGAAAGCGCGAGTGAGCCGGATTTCTTGCCACGCGATGAGTCCTCCTCGAGTCGGACGGCGACGGGCCCGACTCCCTGCGCTTTTACGTCGCGATAACGACCGTGCTCCAGGTCGATCCCGTGAACGAGGACAACTGAGGCTCACAGAAAGCCTGCCAACGCGGCAACCAGCGAGTTGAAGCGACCGGAAGGCGGAGATCCACGGCTACCTACCTCAACCTCGACGCCGGCTACAAGCTCTGGCAGCACGGCAAAGAGTTCACGTCGTTTGACGCAACGAGGCTACGCATCTTGCTGACCTAGACACGACTGCCGCT
Source organism: Solirubrobacteraceae bacterium (assembly GCA_035936515.1). GTDB lineage: Bacteria > Actinomycetota > Thermoleophilia > Solirubrobacterales > Solirubrobacteraceae > CADCVQ01. The sequence goes on from DASYVZ010000211.1 coordinate 1,541, forward strand.
TGGCGCGAGGAGCAGCACTGGCGTCACCGCCCGAAAGCATGGTGGCTACCTGGCAATGGATCGACAGCGCTCTGGGCGCGGGTGGGATGCTGTCCGCATGGACGGCCCCCGCCTCGACGTGTTGCGCGCCTTGCGTCACAAACGCACGCAGCTACGCTGGAACGGTGCTCGATTGGCCCCATAGGCTGACGTTGCGGGCTGTAGCGCAGGGAGATGCCGACGAGTCGCCGGCGTTGCGGACACTCGTCGCGAGCGGTTTGGTGGAGCAGCATCCAGACGGCGGTTACGTGGTCACGGCGGCCGGCCGGGTCGCGTTGGAGGACGACGACGAGAGCGGATACGTGGGGACCTTGTCCGAGATGACCTGGGGGATCGCTGTCGCCCCGTTTGTAGTGCTCGTGATCCTCTTCGCGGTCGTCAACTCATCGCGTGGCGATGCGTTGCTGACGGAGATGCAGATCTTCTCGCTGCTGATCGCAGGCATCGTGCTCGGCCTCGTCGTCGCCTATGCCAAGCGAGCCGCCCGATAGCGGTCGTCCGCGATGGGTGTCTCAGTCAGCGTCTGCAGGTGAGGCCGAGGTGCTCGAGCAGCTCGTCGTCAGTCGGGTCGCGACCGAGTTGCCGGCGGAGCTCGTTCTCGGCTTGCTCGCGCTCGTAAGCCATCCGCTTGAGAAACGGCAGCGCCCACGTTCGCAGCGCGAACCCGACTATCGTGTTGAACGCTATGTAGGCAACCGTGCCGCGAGGACCGAGGCGCGTTGGCCACCGTGTCCAGTACGCGAGCCGCGGGAAGACGACGAGGAAGGCGAACGCGATCAAGCCGTAGCCGAGCGCGTCTCGCCACCGGAGCTCATCGATCCCGCGCTCAACGCCGCGCTTCACAGCGCTCACGTTACGCGCCACCCACGTGCTGCGCGAGACTCTGCTCGATTGCTAAGACGGCGAAGCGCTGCCCCAATGGACGAGACGGAGCAGTCCGCCGCCGACGAGAGTGCTCGTGTGCGCGAGGAGCGGTGCTTATCAGCCGCGCAGGTTGCCGTGGATGCGTTGGCGCAGTGCGAACGCCGGCGGCGGCGCAACTTCGTGTCGATCGTCCCGTTTGCGTGCCATGCGAAGTGTCACGATGGGTGTGGTGCTGGGCGTCGTGAAGCGGGCCGGT
>DASYVZ010000212.1:0-1727 GCA_035936515.1 Solirubrobacteraceae bacterium
GAGGATCTCCTGCGCGGCTGTGGACCCGTGTGCATCCACTGCGCGCGCGAGCCCCGCACGTCATGCTGCACGTTGACACGCGGCTCTCGGCAGCCTATATGCAGCCCCACCGATCGAAGGGCGAGATGACCGAGCAACCAAGCAAGGGTCCGGCGGATGATCTCGGCGGCGACATGCTGTCGCGCATCTCGACGGAGATGGTCCGCGCCCAGAAGAAGTACTTCGGCAAGGGTCCGACGTCGGCGAAGTCCTACATGCTCGACGACTTCCTGCTGATCGTGATGCGCGAGAACCGGACCGCCGCCGAGAGGACGATGGTGGACTTCGGGCGCGATGATCTCGTGCGCGAGTTTCGCCAGGAGTTCGAGAACGAGATGACCGCCAAGCTCGAAGGCATGATCGAAGAGCTGACCGGCCGCAAGATCCTCGGCTATCAGAGCCAGATCCTCGTCAAGCCCGACGTGGTGATCGAGATCTTCTTCTTCGATCGCGACGCCGAGGAGCAGGAACGCGAGGCGACCGCCCGCGGCCAGCTCGAGGACCCCAGCATCGGCGAGGCACGCGAGGGCAGCCGGCACGACGACATGACGCAGGACGAGATCGCCGGATCCTGACCCCCGGTTGAACATCTGACCGTGGCTGACGGCGGGCGGCGCTCAGCCGGGCGCGGCCTGCTCGCGCTCGAGGATGCCGGCAAGTCCCGCGCCGACGAGGATCGCCATCGCCACGATGTACAGCCCCAGCAGCACGATCGCCAGCAGCAGGAACAGCTGTGCCGCCGCGAAGCCCGCGGCGGCGCTGACGTAGAGCCCGACGATCGCCGGCACCACCTGGATCGCGATGCCGGCCGGCACCGCGCCCTTGAGCGCCGGGCGCCAGCCGATGCGTCCCAGCGGCGCGTGGCGGTAGATCGCGGCGAACACGAGGATCGAGCCCAGCGTGTTGAAGACGATGATCGTGGGCCCTGGCACGATCGACCCGGCGCGCAGCTTGTAGCTGAAGTCCGAGACGATCGAGATGCTCAGCGACGCGAGGATGACGGCGACGGCGACCAGGCCGCCGAGGACGACGTTGCGCAGCCGGCCGATCACGATGTGGTGACGCTCGCCCGACGTGATCCGCGCCAGGCAGCGCTCGATCACGCCGATCGCGCCCGAGGTCGTCCACAGCATCGCGACGATCGCGAGCCCGAGCAGCAGCGGCGAGTCGTCGCGCGTACCGAGCACGAGCCGGCGGATGTCGTCGTGCAGCGTCTCGGGCAGGAAGCGGTTGAGCTGGTCGACGACCTGCAGCGCCGACAGGACGTCCTGGAGCAGCAGCGCCTCCAGTGCGGCGAGACCGAGCGCGAACGGCGCCAGCGACAGCACGAGGTAGTACGTCAGCGCCGGGACGTCGTCGGCGATCCCCTCCCCCCAGTAGAAGGCGAAGACCCGGGCGGAGAGGCGGCGCATCGACAGCACAGTGACCGATCCTCGCGCCGCGCCGCGTTCCGGGCGCGCCGGCGCGCTACGCCTGCCGCGGTGCTCGCCGCACCCGCAGCGCCAGGGCCAGCTCGAAGCGCGCGTCGGCATCGTCGAGCGCGCCGCCGAATGCGTCGCGCGGCCCAGTGGCTCTACTCCTTCTGGTGGGGCGACGGCCTCGCCGACGACGTCCCGGCGCTGACGTACTACCTGGTGCTGTCTGTGGCCCCGTTCGCGCTCGGCCTGGCGGCCGTCGAGGCGCTGCTG
>DASYVZ010000213.1:0-6986 GCA_035936515.1 Solirubrobacteraceae bacterium
GGGCACGGGCACGGCCGCCTGAGCGCCCGCCCGCAGGCGCCGTCGGCGCGCCCTCACGCCACCGGCAGCTCGGCCGGCTTGGCCCCCACGATCTTCCTCGAGTCCTCCGCGCGCACGAGCAGCAGCGTCGCGATGATGCCGAGGATCGAGAAGCCCGCGCCGACGAGGAACGCGAGCTGGAAGCCCTCCGTCAGCGCCCCGGGCAGCGCCGCCGGCGCGCCCTGCGCCGCGGTCACGAGATCGGTCGCCTTCGAGGCGGCGATCGTGCCCAGCACCGCGAGCCCCAGCGCGCCACCGATCTGTTGCGAGGTGTTGATGAGGCCCGACGCGAGCCCCGACTCGTCCTGCGAGACGCCGGTCACGGCGGCGATCGTGACCGGCACGAACGCGAAGCCCAGGCCGACGGCGCAGATCAGCATCGGGCCAAGCAGATCGACCAGGTAGATCCCGTCCACCGGGACCCGTGCGAACCACAGCAGCCCGATCGTGACGAGCACGAGGCCGCCGAGCAGCACCGGCTTGAAGCCGAGCTTCGTGACGAGCACCGACGCGCCGCCCGCCGACACGATGATCGCCAGCGCGAGCGGCAGGTACGACAGCCCGGCCTTCAGCGCGCTGTAGCCGAGCACCTCCTGCATGTAGCGCGACAGGAAGAAGAACATCGCAAACAGCGCTGCGCCGACGAGCAGGCCCACGATGTTCGCCCCCGTAAGCGTGCGCAGGCGGAAGATGCCGAAGGGCATCAGCGGGTCGCGCGAGCGTAGCTCGATCCACACGAACGTGCCGAGCAGCGCGAGCGCCACCGCCAGCAGCGTCAGGGTCTGCGTCGACCCCCACCCCTCGTTGATCGTGTCGACGAGCGCGAAGACGAGCAGCGACAGCCCGGCTGTCACCGTGATCGCACCGAGGGCGTCGAAGTGGCGCAGGTCGCTCTCGCGGCGGCTCTCCACGAGCAGGCGCGGCGCGAGCACGGCCGCGATCACGCCGATCGGCACGTTGACCCACAGCACCCACTGCCAGCCGGCGTACTGCGTCAGGATCCCGCCGAGCAAGACGCCGGCGGCACCTCCGGAACCCGAGACGGCGCCCCACACACCGAGCGCCTTGTTGCGCTCGGCGCCCTCCGCGAACATGTTCGTGACCATCGACAGCGCCGACGGCGCGAGCAGGGCGGCGCCCAGCCCCTGCAGGGCTCGAGCGGCGATGAGCTGCTCCTCGCTGTTGGACAGGCCGCCCAACAGCGATGCGACCGAGAAGAGGACGAGGCCGATCATGAACAGGCGCCGGCGACCGAGCAGGTCCGCCATGCGGCCGCCGAGCAGCAGGAAGCCGCCGAACGTCAGCGCGTAGGCGTTCGGGATCCACGTCAAGTTCTCCTCGGAGAACTGCAGGTCGCGGCCGATCGACGGGATGGCGACGTTGACGATGGCCGCGTCGAGGATGATCACGAACTGGGTGCTGGCGAGGAGCGCCAGCGCGAACCACTTGCGGCGCTGAGCGGTCTCGGCATCGGTCATCGGGCGTGCTTCCAAGGTGAGGGCGTTAACATGAGCAGAGGTTCCGCTTGACGCGGGGCAGCATACGGAAGGGTGGTTCCGCTTGTCAACCTCGGCTCACCGGCCATTGCGTGCCGATGCCCGGCGCAATCGAGAGAAGGTCGTCGCCGCCGCCGCCGCGGCGTTCGCCGAGAGCGGCCTCGACACGCAGGTCGAGGACATCGCGCGCCGCGCAGGCGTCGGCGTCGGCACGGTGTACCGGCATTTCCCGACGAAGGACGCCCTCGTCGGCGCGCTCGCCGAGGACCATTTCGAGCGGCTGGCCGACACCGTCGAGGCGGCGCTGGAGGAGCCCGGCGACGCGTGGGAGACGTTCGCGGCGACGATCTGGCGGATCGCGAGCACGATCGCCTCCGACGTCGCGTGGTGCGAGATCGTGGGCGGCCATCCGACCGCGATCCAGACGGCGTCGCAGGGCCAGCATCGCCTGGCCGCCGCCACGTCGACGCTTCTGGCACGGGCGCAGGAGGCGGGCGCGATGCGCGCGGACGTCACGTTCGCCGACATCAGCACGATCATGTGCGGCTTCGGCCACATCGCGGCGGCTCAGCGCGCTGGAGCCGCGCTCGACTGGGAGCGCTATCTGACGATCGCGCTCGACGGCCTGCGCGCCCGATGAGATGGTCGCAGCGGCTACTGGCGGCCTTCTTCACCGCGGCCGGCCTGCTGCACTTCCTGCGCCCCGGCATGTACGAGCAGATCGTGCCCGAGTACCTGCCCGCCCATCGTGAGATCGTGTTCGCGAGCGGCGCGGCCGAGCTCGCGGGCGGGCTCGGCGTCATCCCCGAGCGCACGCGCCGGCTGGCGGGCCTGTGGCTGGCCGCCACGCTCGTGGCGGTGCTCCCGGCGAACGTCCACATGGCGCTGCACCCCGAGCGCTACCCCGGCTTCTCGCCGGCGCTGCTGTGGGGTCGCCTGGCGCTGCAGCCGCTGGCGATCTGGTGGGCTCTGGCCGCCACGCGGCCGGCGCGGGACGCTGTCGCACAGCGCGCCGAAACTTAACGCCAACCTCATCCGTTCCTTACCCGGCATTGAGGTGCCGGGTGAACAATGCTCCACAGGTTCCCTCAATCGCCGGCTGGAGACCCCTCCCCCATTCAGTCCGGCAGCTTACGTCCCGGTTACGGGGCGTAAGCAAGGAACCGCGAGTCGCGCTCCCGATACCTGACGCGACCGCAGACCGCGAGGGTCGTGGGGCGGCGGACCGATGCCGCCGCCCCGCACCCCGCGCGCTGTGTCCCACCCCCTCCCCTGTGGACGCACGCGTAGAGGCGGGGTCGGCTGTTCGGCGGTCATTGACACGCTCGACAGCGCCGGCCCCGCCTACTGGTCGTCCGTCATGCGAGGATGTCGCGCATCGCGGACACACCTGCCGACACCACCCAGACGCCTCCGCCGTGTCCGCCACGCCCCTCCGTCGCCTCGGAGGTCGGGTTCGTGCGCAGGCCGATGGTGCGCTGGTTCGACCCCCACCAGCTCCTGGACACGGCCGTCAGGGTGTTCCTGTCGGGCGTGTTCAGCTCCTATGCCGACAGCCGCGAGCTGCAGGCGCGCGAGGCGGCCGGGGTGGTGGATCGTTCCGAGCAGCCCGAGCTGTGGCTGGACTATGTCGCCGACCTCGGCGACGGCTGGAACTCCACCTACACCGTGGCCAGGCTCTTGGCGACCGACGCGCTCGAACTGCACTGCAACGGTGAGACCCACGGCACGCGGCGCGGGCAGCTCCTCGTCTTCGGGGGCGACGCGGTCTACCCGGTGCCCAAGGCCGGCGAGTACGAGAACCGGATGCTGGGTCCGTATCGATCGGCGCTGCCGTGCGTTCGCGGAGAAGCTGCAGAGCTGTTCGCCATCCCGGGAAGCCACGACTGGTATGACGGGCTGGTCAACTTCACGAGCATCTTCTGTCGTGACCGCTGGATCGGCGGATGGCGAACGCGGCAGCGCCGCAGCTACTTCGCGCTCAAGCTGCCCAACGGCTGGTGGCTGTGGGGCATCGACATCCAGTTCGGCGCCTCAGTCGACGAAGCGCAGTTGCAGTACTTCGCCGACATCGCCGCCGACCAGGTGCGACCCGGAGACCGCGTCATCCTGTGCATGTCCAAGGAGGTCGAGAGCGGCCGCAAGGAGGCGGAGGTCCACTCCGATCGCGACGTGGCATACCTCGAGCGCGAGATCATCGAGCCGAGCGGCGCGCGTCTGTTGCTGTACCTCAAGAGCGGAAAGCACCACTACGCGCGCTACGAGGAGGTGGACGGTCCCCGCCACCACATCGCGTCCGGCGGAGGCGGCGCCTTCCTGCACCCGACCCACAACCTGCCCGAGCGTGTGGACCTCGCTGGCGCAGGCGGGCCCACCGCGTATCGCAAAGCCCGCACCTATCCGTCGGCTGCGTGCTCCAAGCGGCTGAGGAAGCGGATCTGGCTGATGCCGGCCTACAACATTCCGCTTGCCGCCGTCTTCGGCACGGTCCAGGTGCTGCTGGTCTTCATGCTCGGGCTGCATCTCGAAGACGGCCACGTGGGGCTCGGCATCGGCGACCTGCTGCGAGCCATGTGGGAGAGCCCGACGGCCTTTCTGCTCAGCCTGCTCGTGTTGGCGTCGCTGGTCGGGATGGTGCGCTTCGCCCACGACGCCAGCGGGATCGGCCGGATCCTGCTCGGGCTGGCGCACTCGAGCCTTCAGGTCGCGAGCGTCTCCGGCGTCCTGATCGCAGCCTCGTACCTGTCGACGCGCTTCGGGGCGGACGGCGTCTGGTCGCTGCTGACCTTCCTCGGCCTCGTCTGGCTGCTGGGCGGCATCTCGGGAATGATGGGAGTGGCCGGCTACCTCTGGTTCACGGGCTACCTCGGCCTGCACAACACCGAGGCCTACGCCCCCCTGCACCACCAAGACCAAAAGCACTTCCTACGTCTGCACATCCAGCCCGATGGCGCGCTGACGGTGTATCCGATCGGCATCGAGCGCGTCGGCCGCAAGTGGAGCCTGCGCCCCGACGCGCCCGCACATGCCCCGTGGTTCGCGCCGGAGGGCCCTGAGCCCGAGCCGCATCTCATCGAACAACCGATCGCGATCGGGAACGCGAGCCTGCGCTCTCCCGCCGCGTTCACCAGCGATCGGAGCGCAAGTCGACCCTAGGTCCCGAGACCAGACGCGCGACGGCGGCGACGTCGGCGAGGAGCTCGTCGTTGGTGAACTTCGGCGGATCGATGCGGCGCCACTTCTCGCGCCCGCGAGCCGGGTCCCAGGGGCACGCGGAACGCACCCACGACAGACCCTCGGCGCACCGCCCGGTCACGGGATCACGGCGCGTGTAATGCAGCACCTGGCCGTTGTGGATCTTGTCGCACGGATCGTCGGACAGCAGCAGCTCACGCCACTGCTCCTGCGTCATTCGCTCCACCACGAACCGCGTCGCCCACATCACGTCCTCGTGCGTCACGACGACGCAGCTTCCCCCCGGGCACTCGCGCGTGAGCCGGTTGAGAACTCGCTCGACCCGCAGACACACCTCGGCCAGCGACTCGCCCTCAGGCGGGCGCCAGTAGCAGGGATCCTCCCGGCGTGCCGCCAGCTCGGCGGCGAACCGCTCGTAGCGCTCGCTCTCGGGCATCACGAAGTCCGCGCGCCCCCAGGAGCGTTCGCGCAACAGGATGTCCTGTATCCAGCACGCCTCGGGCAGCCCCAGGTGCCCGGCGGTCTCCCGAGCGCGCAGGTACTCCGACGTGTAGTAGCGCGAGAACGCCGGCGAGACCTCGGCGGCGATCCACCCTCCGGCCGCGCGCGCCTGCGCGATCCCGAGATCGGTCAGGCGCCACTCGCGGTTGCGCCGCCCGCGAAACTCGTCGGTGTAGGCGCTGCTGTCGCCGCGCTTGGACTGCTCGCGAGCCTCGTTGCCCTCGCTGCGCCCATGGCGCACCAACACAAGATCGACGGGCATTGCAAATACCTCCGGCTGTCGAAGATCCTCGGCGACCCAGCGGTCCCGCAGCTCGACGAGCGCGGCTGCAGATCCTGTCAGGACGTAGATCGCTGCGCGCGGCCCCTCGACCGCGATCCGCAGCCGAAGACCGCCGCGATGAGGACGAACACGATCCGCACGCTGGTCCTGTCCCCCGCCGCACTACGCCGCCCACGCGGCCGGTCATGCCCATGACACCCCCGCCGGCCGCCGTCGGATTCAGTGCGCGCGCCGCGTTTCGGGGTCGTGGCCGCGCAGCGTGCCGGCGTGGGCGCGCGCTGTCGGATCGCGCCGCGCCTTGAGCAGGCTGGCCACGGTCGTGACCGCGAGCACGACGATGATGACGGTGAGCGACAGCCCGGTCGAGATCTCCGGGAACGCGGCGTCGAGGGTGTGCAGGTAGTGCAGCACGAGCTTGACGCCGATGAAGCCGAGGATCAGCGACAGGCCGGTCGAGAGGTACACGAGCCGGTCGAGCAGCCCCGACACGAGGAAGTACAGGGCGCGCAGGCCGAGCAGCGCGAACGCGTTGGCGGCGAAGACGATGAACGGCACCTCCGTGACGCCGAACACGGCCGGTATCGAGTCCAGCGCGAAGAGGATGTCCGTGCTGCCGATCGCGATCAGGACGAGAAACAGCGGCGTGAACACTCGCCGCCCGCTGATGCGCGTCACGAGGTTCGCACCGTCGTAGCGGTCGCTGAACGGCAGGTGACGGCGCGCCAGGATGACGAGCCGGTTGTCGTCGATCGACGGATCCTCGTCGCGATGGCGAAACAACTGGATCGCCGTGAAGATCAACAGCAGCCCGAAGAGCAGGAACATGAACGCGAACAGCGACAGCAGCGCGGCGCCGATGGCGATGAAGATCGCGCGCAGGACCAGGGCGGCGAAGATCCCGAACGTCAGCACGCGCTGCTGGTGCTCGACCGGCACCGCGAACGCGCTCATGATGATCACGAACACGAACAGGTTGTCGACCGACAGGCTCTTCTCGACGATGTAGCCGGCGAAGTACTCGGCACCGAAGCGCCAGCCCGCAAGGGTGCCGAACACGACACCGAACAGCAGCGCGATCCCGACGTAGAAGATCGACCAGGCGCTCGCCTCGCGAAACCCGACCGCGTGCGGCTTGCGGCCCGACACGAACAGGTCGATCGCGAACAGCGCCAGGACCAGCCCGATCGTGGCGGCCCACGCCGCGGTGCTGACGTCAAGCATCCGCGCAACGGGTCCGCGACCGTGCGAGGACAGCCGCGGCCAGACTTCGCGGCAGCCTCACGCCGGCATCAGATCGCGATGGCACGGTCGGCCCTTACCCCGCGCTCGACCGCCTGAGGCAGCGCCGACCGAAGAACGTCACCGGCGAGACCTGCCTCTGACGCGCGGACTTGCCGCAGAAACGAAAACGGCCGCGCCCATGGCCAGGCGCGGCCGTCTTCTCGTGGGTGGGCGGCTCGGGCGGGGGGGAA
>DASYVZ010000214.1:0-5699 GCA_035936515.1 Solirubrobacteraceae bacterium
CCGCCAGCGGCGCGTCGGTGACCGGCACGGGCGTCGCGGTGCGAGCCGGCTCGTCGCCCAGGTCGAAGAGCTGATCGGACATCGGCGTTGAGTATCGCGCCCGGGCCGGCAGCCTCTGTCGACGGCGACGTGTCGCGCCGGCCGCGCTGAACGCTCAGCCCGCGGCGGCTTCGAGGCACAGCACGCCGTCATCGCCCACGGTCGCGGCATGCTCGGTACGCGGATCGACCTCCAGCCGGTCGCCGGGCTCGAGCGAGATGTCGCGGTCGGGCGGCCGGACGTCGGCCTTGGCGATACGCGCTGCCATCCGCTGGCGGCGTTCCCAGCGACGCCGGTCTGCAGGTCGGTACGAGGATCCGACGGTGCCCACGTCCTGAACTCGCAAGACCACGGCAACCGAACGGCCCCGGATTGGGGCCGTTCGCGCGCCCCGAGCGCCAACTGGCCGCTTACGCTTGGCGCTGCGGGGTAAGCGGCTGACATGTTCACCATCCTCCTCAAGGCCGAGCTGCCGATCCTCGTGGTCGCCGGCATCATCGCCCAGAAGATCGCCGCGAAGCTCTGGAGCGTGCTCTTCGGCGACGACGTGCCCGACACCGCGCAGAAGAACGTCCGCGTCGGGCTGCTGGTCCCGGCGGCGATCCTCGAGGGGACGCTCTACAAGCTCGTCCGGATGGGGGTCGATCGCGGCCTGCGCGTGGCGGCCGCGAACTCCGAGGGCACGTGGATCGGGAAGAAGGGCGAGGGCGAGTAGCGCCGGCGCACCGGGCGAGCTATGCCCTCAGCTGCCCGAACATGCCGGTGACGAGTTCCCGGCGGCTGTGGACACCGAGCTTGTTGAACACCGACTTGAGGTGATCCTTGACGGTGTACGGGGAAATGAACATCCGGCCGGCGAGCTGCCGCGTATCGAGCCCCTCCAGCACCAAGCCGACGAGCTCTCGCTCGCGAGCAGTGAGCCCATGGGCGCGAGCGAGCAGCGAGAGGACGTCCTCAGCACCCGCCTCGCGGACGGTGACCGCGATCGCGTTGGCGGCGCCCTCCAAGCGGGCCGCCTCGATGATCGCCCAGCGTGCCTCGCCGGTCCGTACCCGCACGCGCGGCGGGCGTTTCGGATCGTCGCCGGCCTCAGCGGCCAGCAGTCGCCCGACGACGGCGTAGACGTGCGTGGGCAGCGGCGCGTGGTCGGCCTTCTCGCGAGCCTTCAGGAGCGCGAACCACTCCCGCGCGGTCTGCGTGAACCCCTGCGGTTGGAGGTCGTCGTCCATCAGTAGCACCCCCGTCTGCCCGGGGTCGACGCCGCCGTCGGCCGTCGCGCTGACGCTGGACTGCCGCAGGCGGCGCGCCAGAATCCGTGCAGCGTCACGCATCAGCTGCGCGTCCTCGGCATCGAACGTCGGGTCGTCGCTGGCGCGGTACAGCTCGAAGGACGCCCAGCACCCGCGGTCGTCGACGACTGCGGCACGCAGTTCATCTCCGACCCCGGCCGGCTGCGCACAGTCTCGCCAGCGGCGGGAGCGAGCCAGGTCACGGCCGGTGGCGGCGCTCAGCATGCAGACGTTGTCGGGCGCGCGCGCCAGCATGGCGCGACTGTTGATCTCCTCGCCGCTCTGATCCTGGACGAGGAGCCGCGGCAGGCAGCTGCCGAACGGCAGCGCGTCCGATACGACCGGCCGGTGCGGGATCAGCGTGTCGGGATCGACGAGTGGAGAGCACCACAGATCAAAACCGATCGCCTGGCGCAGATGGCCGATCGCCTCGAGCCTCAGCGAGTCGACGTCCAGCGTCGAGTCGGCCAGCAGCTCAAGCTGTCGGGTGCAGCGTGAACGTACGCGCGCGGGCGGCACAGCGCGAGGATACGCCCGCTCACTTCGCGAGTCGACCACCTCTGCGTCGGATGCGAACCAGATCCCACCAACGAGGGATTGAGGGCGCCCGCTGCGGCCAGCACGATCACGCCACGACCTCGACGGCTCATGGCGCTCCCGCGGCAGGCGGGGCGCCTCCCGCCCAGCAAGGAGCACGTTTCATGACCGACATCACTTCGACGCTCGACTCCCAGGCGGACGCATTCTGGTGGCAGGGCGCCCTGTACCACATCAAGGCCCGCGCCGAGAGCACCGGGGGCCTCCTCGGCTTGGTCGATGGCAGCTTCTACAGGGGATTCGGCCCGCCACTGCACGTACATCGCCGCGAGGATGAGGCGATCTACGTGATCGAAGGAGAGATCCGCTTCCGTCAGGCAGACGAGGAGTTCGTCGGCGGCCCCGGGTGCTGGGTGTGGGGACCGCGGGGAGTCCCCCACGCGTTCAAGGTGCAGTCAGACACGGCCCGGGCGCTCATCGTCGTCACGCCCGGCGGATTCGAGCGGATGTTCGAGGTGGGAGGGGTGCCACTGAGCCAGTCGCCCGAGCCACCCCGGCAGGAGTACGACCCGGACGCGGCGGTGGCCATCTCCGAGCAGTTCGGATTCGAGGTCATCGGACCACAGCTGGCGTAGCTTCTCGGCGCAGGCAACGCGACAGCAGCCGATCTACACGACGGTCGGCCGCAACCGCGACACCACATCCCCGCCGCGGCTATCGTCGGCAGCGATGAGGTTCGGGCGCATCCTGATCGGGTCGGCCCTCGTCGTCATGGCCGCGCTGAGCGCCGTGTCCTGCGGCGGCGAGGACGCCGCCGACAGCGGGGATCCGGTCGCCGGCAAGCAGCTGTTCACCTCCGAGGGTTGCGCGGGGTGTCACGCGTTCAAGGCCGCCGGCTCGACGGGCAAGACGGGGCCCGACCTCGACGTTGTCAGCGCGAGCCCGAGGCGCGTGATGGCGCAGCTGCGCAAGCCCGGCGGGATCATGCCGAGCTTCGCCGACAAGCTGTCGGAGAAGGAGAAGGCCGACCTCGCAGCGTTCGTGGGCGCCGGCGACGTGTCGGGCAAGCCGGTCGTCGCGCCCTTCGCGCCCGACGACAGGCGCCTCGCCGACTGCCGCGAGGGCGACACCGAATGCTTCGAGCAGTCCTTCGGCAACCTCGTCTTCAACGACGGCCCGCGCCCTGCGCTGGAGCGGCTGCAGAAGATGATCGGCACGAACGCGACCGTCGCGTCGGACTGCCACCGGATCACGCATCGCATGGGCTCGGCGGCGCTCAAGCGCTTCAAGGACGACGTCGCCAAGGCGTTCATCGCCGGAACGCCTGTCTGCTGGTCGGGCTACTACCACGGCATCGTCGAGCGCGCCTTCCTCGGGCAGCCCAAGGACAAGCTCGCGGCCGTCGCGCGCCGGCTCTGCGACGACCCGCAGATCAACGAGCAGCGCTTCCTCGCCTACCAGTGCATCCACGGCCTCGGGCACGGCCTGATGATCTACACCGGCTACGACCTGCCCGGCTCGCTGAAGACCTGCGACGGGCTGCGCACGGGCTTTGCCCGCGTCTCGTGCAGCGGTGGCGTCTTCATGGAGAACTTCACCTCCTCCTATGGCGTCACATCGAAGTACCTGCGCAAGAACGACCCGATCTACCCCTGCAACGCCGTCGGCCGGCGCCACAAGCTCTACTGCTACCTGCTCGTCACGTCCAACGCCCTGCGCATCAACGGCTACGACCTGAAGAAGACCGCCGCCGCCTGCCGGCGCAGCGAGCCCGACTGGGTGAGCACGTGCTACGAGTCCTTCGGGCGCGACGTGTCGGGACTGGCGGGCACGGACGCCGACAAGGCGCTGTCGAACTGCCGCCTGGCGACGCGCTACGAGAGCGAGTGCCTGTACGGCGTAGCACGCGACATCACGAGCTCCGACGCGGGCGGCAAGCGCGCCGGGCGTTTCTGCGCGCGCGCTGCGAAGCGCCACCAGGCGCATTGCTATGAGGGCGTCGGCTCGGTGCTCGGCTCGATCGAGACGACCCCGCAGGCGCTGCGCGCGCGCTGCCGGCAGGTCGGCGGGCGCCACGTGCAGGCCTGCCTGCGCGGCGCGGGGCTCGAGCCGGCGCAGACGTAACGCCGGACCACGCGGGCTCGCGCAATAGCATGGGGACGACCGTGTCCGCAGATCTCCAGCAGGAGACCATCGAGCTGCTGCAGCGCCTGATTCGCTGCAACACCGTCAACCCGCCAGGCAACGAGCGCGTACTGCAGGAGGGTCTCGCGGTAGACCTCCGGGCGGCTGGCTTCGAGGTCGATCTGCTCGGGGCGCAGCCGGAACGGCCGAACCTCGTCGCGCGGCTGCGCGGCCAGGCCGACGGGCCGGTCCTCTGCCTGCTCTCGCACGTCGACACGGTGCTCGCGACGCCCTCGGACTGGACGCACGACCCGTGGTCGGGCGACCTGGCCGACGGCTGCGTATGGGGCCGCGGCGCGCTGGACATGAAGTCCCAGACGGCCGCCGAGGTGACGGCCGCGCTGTCGCTCGCGCGCTCCGGCTGGCGCCCCGCGCAGGGCGATCTGCTCGTCGTCGTCGTCGTCGACGAGGAGGTGGGCGGCAAGCTCGGCGCGATGTGGATCTGCGAGCACCACCCCGACAAGGTGCGCTGCGACTACCTGCTCAACGAGGGCGGCGGAGCGAACTTCCCCTACGACGGCGAGCGCTACTACGGCGTCTGCGTCGCCGAGAAGGGCGTCTTTCGCTTCCGCGTGACCACCGACGGCGTCGCCGGCCACGCCTCGATTCCCAAGATCGGCGTCAACGCGCTGCTGAAGATGGCGCCGCTGCTGGCGCGGATGGCCGAGCGCCAGCCGGACTTCGATCTCACCGAGGGTTCCCGCGCGCTGCTCGAGGGCCTCGGCGTTGCGCCCGACGGGGAAGACGACGGCCGATCGGCGCTCGAGCGCCTGCGCGCGCGCGACCCGGGGCTGGCGATGCTTGTCGAGCCGCTGCTCGGCGTCACGCTCGCGCCGACGCGGATCTTCGGCTCGGAGAAGATCAACGTCATCCCCGCGAGCGCCGAACTGCGCGTCGACTGCCGCGTCCCGCCCGGGCTCGGCGAGGAGCACGCCCTGGCGCGCATCCGCGAGGTGCTCGGCGAGGACGGCTATCGCCTGGAGTTCACCGAGCAGGTGATCGGCAACGCTTCGCCGGTGCGCTCACCGCTGATGGACGCCATCGAGCGCTGGATCGCCGCCAACGATCCCGTCGCCAGGATCGTGCCGACGATGCTGCCCGGCTTCACCGACTCGCGCACGTTTCGCGACGCCTTCCCCGACTGCGTCGCGTATGGCTTCTTTCCCCAGCGCCACATGAGCCTGTATGAGACGGCGCCCCTGATCCACGCCGCCGACGAGCGCATCGACGTGCGCGATCTCGGTTACGCCGCATCGTTCTTCCGCGACGTCTGCAAGGAGCTGCTTGGTGCCTGAACCCACGTCGTTCATGGGCAGCGACGACCCCGAGAAGCTGCGGCTCGGCGGGATGGCGCTGCGCAACGGCCTGCTCGTCCACGGCCCGACGCACTGGGCCGCCGCCGTGCGCCGCCGCGACGGCACGATCGCCACCGCCTCGGGGAAGAAGCCGCGGCTGCAGGGCGTCGAGAAGCTCGCGGGCGTGCGCGGCGTCGTGCGCCTCGCCGAGGCGATGATCGTCATCCCGCTCGTCAAGCGCGCGCTGCCGGAGGCCAAGCTTCCCTTCCAGGACGCCAAGGTGCTCGGCGAGGACGGCTATCGCCTGGAGTTCACCGAGCAGGTGATCGGCAACGCTTCGCCGGTGCGCTCACCG
>DASYVZ010000215.1:0-3015 GCA_035936515.1 Solirubrobacteraceae bacterium
CGCCCACCCCGCCGGCCGCGCCTGCGCCGCCGCCCGCGACGGGATCGCCGCAGACCGGCGGCCAGGCTCCGCAGACCGGTCAGTCGACGACCGGCGGCACCCAGGCCGGCGGCGGCGAGTTCGACGACTTCTGCGCCCAGAATCCCGGCGTCGACTGCTGAAGCGCGATCGCGCCGGCGAGGCGGCCGGCCGCAGGCGGCTACCGCGAGCGCTTGGCCGGCGTGGGTGTCGGGATGAACGTCGCGCTGTACGTCAGCCGCGCCGTCTTGTACAGGCAGGCGAACGGCAGCGCGCGGCGCGACCCGACGAGCGCGAACTGCGTCGACGTGTCGTTGCAGGAGTCACCGGGTCGGCTGGCCCGCCACGACGTGTCCGAGCCGAGCGAGAGCTGCAGCGCCGGCGCCCAGGAGGGCACCGAGAGCCCGACGTACTGGCCCTTCTTGATCGGCAGCGTCCGCTCCAGCGGGAACTGGGCGACCTGTCCGAAGAAGTCGGTCAGCCGTTGCAGCGGGGCCTTCGCCGCGACCCGGCGGACGAGCTTCTTCTCCGGGTTGAGCACCACGACGGCAGCCTGTGACTCACCGCCCAGGCGCTCTGAGAAGAAGGCCGTCTGCTTCGGGCCCGGATTTCCCAGCGCGATGCTCCACGCGACGATGCGGCCGTCGGCAGGAGCCTTGTAGAGCGAGCGATCTGGTCCGACCTTCGCTTGGTAGCCGGTGGTGCGGCTGACGGCCTGGCAGTCATCCGGGCAGACGCCGAGCACGCCGTCGGGCAGCTGCCCAAGTTCGGTGATCTTGGCGGGCGCTGCCGCCGGAAGCGCCAGCGCGGCGAGGGCTGCGAGCACGGCTGAGCTGGAAAGGACGCGTAGGCGGGTCATGTCCGCATTCAACACGAGCTTCCCGTCGTTTGTTGCGTCCCGCGGCTGAGAAAGCTTGCCGCGCGCCGCCGGCGGCGAGCTACCGCAGGCGGAACGTGCGCGCGGCTCCCCTGCCCGGCGCGGTGTCGATGCAGGCCGCGCGCGCACACCCGGGTCGGGTCGACTCGACGGCGAAGCGCAGGCGCGGCGGGCGCCGGATGGAGCTCTGCGCGAAGCGCAGCACGACGCTCTTGCGGCTCGCCGTGAGCTTGACCGACGCACCGGCGACGCGTTCGGGCAAGCCGGTCCCCGTCACGGCGTACACCCCACCGCGAAGCTCATCCTCAGAACGCGCCGTGACGCACACCAGACGGTCCGGCCGCGTCGCCGCCGGGTCGGCGTCACGGGCCGTCCAGATCCGGATGCAGGCCGAGCCGGGGGGACCGGAGCTCGCGAGCAGCGCCTTCGGCGTCAGCCTCTCCGTGAACGACAGCGCTGCCCGCAGCCGCCCGTCCGACGCGCGCTGCAGCGAAGCGCGCCTGAGATCCAGCGCGCCGCCGACGTCGCCGCTCGGATCGGTGATGACGATCGTCTTGGAGCTCGCCGCCGGCGCGGCGGACACGACGAGAGCGGCCATCGCGGCAGCGCAGCCGCCCACGGCGAGCAGCCGCCTGCCATCCCGCACACGCCGTCGATCAGCCGCCATCCGTCAGATAGTGACGCAGACGGGGGCCTGAGGCCAAGGCGCAACCCCGCGTGCGCCTACGCCTTGAGCTGCGCGCCGGCGGCGGCGATGTCCTCCATGTCGCCCTGTGCGGGCACCCATGGGAGCCTCAGCGGGTCGCCGTCGTATCGCGGGATGACGTGCAGGTGAAAGTGAAAGACCGTCTGCCAGGCGGCGGCGCCGCTGGAGTTCAGGAGGTTCACGCCCGCCGCGCCGAGGCGCTCGATCGCGCGGCCGGCGAGCTCCTGCGCCGCCGCCGCCACGGCCTTCAGGTCGTCGGCGTCGATCTCGTGCACGTCGCGTGCGTGCGCACGCGGGATGACGAGCGCGTGACCTCGCGTGGCCGGGCTGATGTCCATGAACGCCATCGTGCGCTCGTCCTCGGCGATGATCGTCGCGGGCAGCTCGCCGGCGACGATCTTGCAGAACAGGCAGTCCGGGTCGCGGTGAGGAGCCATCGCTGAGAAGCCTAACCGCCCGCGCCGCGCGCCTCGTCGCGCAGCCGTGCGGCCAGCGCCAGCGCCTCCTCGCGCGTCGCGATCTCGCCCGCGAAGCGCGCCTCGTCGATCTCGGCCAGCAGGCGGCCGAGCTCGCGGCCGTCCGCGAGCTCGAGTTCGGCGGCCAGGACATCGCCGCGGATGAGCGGGGCGCGCCGGCCCTGCGCGCGCCAGGCGAGGGCCGCGGGCAGCACCTCGCGTGCGAGCTCGAGGTGCTTCGCGATCGACTCCTGTGCGTTGCGTCCGCGCGTCGCCAGGCGATCGGCGACCGACAGCAGGGTCACGTCGACCTCGACGGGCTCGGTCGTGCGCAGGTAGCGGTACAGCGCGCGACGGGGCAGCGGCCGCTCGTGGACAAGGAACCCGAGGCGCAGGTGGTGGCGGGCGAGCGCGGCGACGTGCGCCTTGAGCTTGTCGCCGACCCGCAGCCGCGTCAGGATCTCCCGCGACAGCTCGGCGCCGGCGCTGTCGTGGCCGAGAAACGTCGGGGTGCCGTCGTCGCGGCGGCCGAGCGTCACCGGCTTGGCGACATCGTGCAGCAGGGCGCCGATCCGCAGCCCGAACCCGCGGTCGACATCCTCGCCCAGCGGCTCGGCGAGGACGGCGCGGACGGCTTGGCCGTGCTCGCGGCCGAACGTCGCGCCGGGATCGGCCTGCAGCGACATCGCCTGCTCGAGCACCTCGACGGTGTGGGCGTAGACGTCCGCGTGGTGGTAGCGGTTCTGGTCGACGCCGTGCAGCGCGTGCAGCTCCGGCAGGATCGCCGCCGTCACGCCGAGGTCGTCCATGAGCGCCAGCGAGGCGACGACGCCGTCGCCCGCCACGATCCGCTTGAGCTCCGCGAACACGCGCTCCTGCGCGACGGTGGCGGCGCCCGGCGCGCTCGTGCGCGCCAGCGCGGCCGTCGCCGGCTCGGCCTCGAGCCCGAGCTCGGCCGC
>DASYVZ010000216.1:0-5389 GCA_035936515.1 Solirubrobacteraceae bacterium
TCCGGACGGGAGCAGGGCGATTGGTAGGCTGCCCCGGCAGGAGTTCACCGGACGACGACTAACTGAAGCGAGGACCATGAGCCCCCTTGTCCCGATGGTGGTTGAGCAGACGTCGCGAGGCGAACGCGCCTTCGACATCTATAGCCGGCTGCTCAACGAGCGCATCGTGTTCCTGGGGACTCCCGTGGACGACCAGATCGCGAACCTCGTCGTCGCCCAGCTGCTGCACCTGGAGTCCGAGGACCGCGACAAGGACATCTCGCTGTACATCAACTCGCCGGGCGGGTCGGTCTACGCGGGGCGCGCGATCTACGACACGATGCAGTTCATCAAGCCCGACGTGTCGACGATCTGCGTCGGCATCGCGATGTCGATGGGCGCGCTGCTGCTGGCCGGCGGCGCGGAGGGCAAGCGCATGGCGCTGCCCAACGCGAAGATCCTCATCCACCAGGTCTCCAGCGGCTTCCAGGGCCAGGCGACGGACATCGAGATCCACGCCAAGGAGATCATCGACATCCGCCAGCGCCTGGACCAGATCATCGCCAAGCACACCAAGCAGCCTTACGACAAGGTCCGCACCGACACGGAGCGCGACTACTTCCTCAGTAGCGAAGAGTCCAAGGACTACGGCATCATTGACCGGGTGATCTCCCAGCACTAGGTGGCTGGCAGTACCGATGGCGCGACCGACAGATTCAAACGAACAGCTGCTCTGCTCCTTCTGCGGGAAGTCTCAGCGCCAGGTCAAGAAGCTCATCGCCGGCCCCGGCGTCTACATCTGCGACGAGTGCATCGATCTCTGCAACGAGATCATCGACGAAGAGCTGACGGCGCCGCCGTCGTTCGACATCGAGTCGCTGCCCAAGCCGCGTGAGATCTACGACGTGCTCGACGAGTACGTCGTCGGGCAGGAGGACTCCAAGCGGACGCTGTCGGTGGCGGTCTACAACCACTACAAGCGCGTGCAGATGATGCAGGCCGAAGACAGCGACATCGAGCTGCAGAAGTCGAACATCCTGCTGCTCGGCCCGACCGGCTGCGGCAAGACGCTGCTCGCCCAGACGCTCGCCCGCATCCTCAACGTCCCGTTCGCGATCGCCGATGCGACCGCGCTGACGGAGGCCGGCTACGTCGGCGAGGACGTCGAGAACATCCTGCTCAAGCTCATCCAGGCCGCCGACTACGACGTCAAGAAGGCCGAGACCGGGATCATCTACATCGACGAGGTCGACAAGATCGCGCGCAAGGCCGACAACCCGTCGATCACGCGCGACGTCAGCGGCGAGGGCGTCCAGCAGGCGCTGCTGAAGATCCTCGAGGGCACGACCGCGTCGGTCCCGCCGCAGGGCGGGCGCAAGCACCCCCACCAGGAGTTCCTGTCGATCGACACGACGAACGTCCTGTTCATCTGCGGCGGCGCGTTTGCCAACCTCGACAAGGTCATCGAGCGGCGGATCGGCTCCAACGGCATCGGCTTCGGCGCCTCGATCCAGTCCAAGGCCGACAGCGACACGGGCGACCTCTTCGAGAAGACGCTGCCCGAGGATCTGGTCAACTACGGGCTGATCCCCGAGTTCATCGGCCGGCTGCCGGTCGTCAGCGCCGTCCACCAGCTCACGCGCAACGATCTGATCACGATCCTGACCGAGCCGCGCAACGCGCTCGTCAAGCAGTTCCAGCGCTTCTTCTCCTTCGACGGCATCGAGCTCGTCTTCTCCGACGAGGCGCTCGTGTCGGTGGCCGAGAAGGCGCTCGCCCGCGAGACCGGCGCGCGCGGCCTGCGCTCGATCATCGAGGAGACGCTGCTCGAGGTGCAGTTCGAGCTGCCCTCGCGCCGCGACGTCAAGAAGTGCGTCGTGACGAAGGAGACGATCGAGAAGGGCCTGTCTCCGACGCTCGTCACCGAGGCGGCGCCCGACGTCCAGCAGTCGCGGCGCGCCGAGTCGGCGTAGCGGCGCAGCCGTCCCGCTAGGATCGGCCGGTGTCTTCCCTGATGCGCGTCCGAGCGATGCCCTGGCTCATGGTGCTCGAGCTCGCCGTGACGCTGCGCAAGCACTGGCGGCGCCTGGAGCCCGCCGACCGCATGCGCCTCGCGGAGCTCGTCAGGAAGTCCCAGGGCCGCCCGAACCGGTTGACGGCCGCCGAGCGCGCCGACGTGCGCCGGCTCGTCGCCAAGCTCGAGCCCGGCCAGATCGCGCGCAGCGTCGTGCCGATCGGGCGCCGCGCCGTGCGAGGGCGTCGCGGCCTCTAGACGCGCTCCGTGCGCCATCTGCGCGACGGCTTCGCAGGACGTCCACGCGTCGTGCCGGCGCGCGCCGACGCTCCATAGACTCAAGAGCTCGTGTCCAGCGGAGATCTGCAAGCACGCACGCGCTTCGAGCCGGCGGAGGCCGAGGCCCGGATCCTCGCCCGCTGGCTGGAGTCCGGCCTCGTGCATCCCGAGGCGGCCGGCCACCCCGAGGAGAACTTCTCGATCGCGATCCCGCCGCCCAACGTCACGGGCGCGCTGCACATGGGCCACGCGCTGAACTGGACGATCCAGGACGTCCTGATCCGCACGAACCGGATGCGCGGGCGGCGCGCGAAGTGGATCTTCGGAACCGACCACGCGGGCATCGCCACGCAGCGCCAGGTCGAGAAGCTGCTCGAGTCCGAGGGGACCTCGCGCACCGAGCTCGGGCGCGAGCGCTTCCTCGAGCGCGTGTGGGAATGGCGCGATCGCTACGGAGGCGAGATCATCGAGCAGGGCAAGCGGCTGGGCGCGACGCCAGACTACGAGGACGAGCGCTTCACGATGGACGAGCGCTACGTCGAAGCGGTGCTGAAGGTCTTCGTCGAGCTGCACGAGCAGGGCCTGATCTACCGCGACCACTACCTGGTCAACTGGGACCCCGGCGTGCGGTCGGCGATCTCCGACCTGGAGGTCGAGGAGCGCGAGGGGGTCGTCGACGCGCTGTACTCGATCGCCTACCCGCTGGCCTCGGGCGACGGGGAGCTCGTCGTCGCGACGGTGCGTCCGGAGACGATGCTCGCCGACACCGCCGTCGCGGTCCATCCCGACGACGAGCGCTACGCGGCGCTCGTCGGCCAGGAGGTCGTGCTGCCGCTCGTCGGCCGGCGCCTGCCGATCATCGCCGACCAGTACGTAAAGACCGAGTTCGGCACCGGCGCGCTGAAGATCACCCCGGGTCACGACCCCAACGACTTCGAGATCGGCCGCCGCCACGGCCTGGAGGAGATCAGCGTCATCGGCGAGGACGGCCTGATGACGGCCGCCGCGGGCGACTCCTACGCCGGCCTGACGGTCGCCGACGCGCAGGCGCGCGTCATCGCCGACCTCGAGGCGCTTGGCGCGATCCGCGCCCGCGAGGAGTACGTCCACACCGTGCCGTTCAGCCAGCGTTCCGGCGAGCGCATCGAGCCGCTCATCTCGCTGCAGTGGTTCATGAACATGGAGGAGCTCGCGGGTCCCGCGATCGACGCCGTGCGCCAGGGCCGCATAACGATCCATCCGGAGTCGCAGTCGCGCCGCTACATCGAGTGGCTGGAGAACATCCGCCCGTGGTGCATCTCGCGACAGCTCTGGTGGGGCCACCAGATCCCGGTCTGGTATCGCGGCGAGGAGGCCTACGTAGGCGCCACGCCGCCACAGG
The DNA here is from genome assembly GCA_035936515.1 of Solirubrobacteraceae bacterium. Lineage (GTDB taxonomy): Bacteria > Actinomycetota > Thermoleophilia > Solirubrobacterales > Solirubrobacteraceae > CADCVQ01. The sequence continues at coordinate 3,654 of DASYVZ010000216.1, forward strand.
GCGAGGGCTGGAAGCAGGATCCCGACGTGCTCGACACGTGGTTCTCGTCGGGACTGTGGCCGTTCGCGACGCTGGGATGGCCGCAGCGCACGCCCGAGCTCGAGGCCTTCTACCCGACCGACGTGTTGTCGACCGGCCGCGACATCCTGTTTCTCTGGGTCGCGCGGATGGTGATGCTGGGGCTGCGCTTCGCCGGCGACGTCCCGTTCGAGCACGTCTACATCCACTCGATCATCCAGGCGCCCGACGGGCGCCGGATGAGCAAGTCGCTCGGGACGGGCGTCGACCCGCTCGCGCTCGTCGAGGGCGGGCCGCGGCCGCCCGCGTTCCCGCAGGGCGGCGACTTCCCGGCCTACGGCGCGGACGCCGTGCGATTCGGCCTGCTGGCGATGTCCTCCACGCAGGACGTGCGCTTCAGCGAGGAGAAGATCCAGCAGGGCCAGGCGCTCGCCAACAAGCTCTACAACGCGACGCGCTTCGTCGTGCTGCGCGTCGGCGACGAGGCGCAGGCGCCCGCGGGCGCCGGTCCGCAGCCGCGCACCGTCGAGGATCGGTGGATCCTCTCGCGCCTGCAGGCGGCGAAGACGGAGACGCAGGCGCGGCTGGATGGCTTTGACTTCGCGAAGGTCGCGCTTGGCCTCTACGACTTCATCTACGGCGAGCTCTGTGACTGGTACCTGGAGATCGTCAAGCCGCGGCTCGGGCCCGACGGCGATGGCGACGACCGCACAGCCCTCGCGGCGACCCTCCTGCACGTGCTGCGCGAGACGATCGCGGCGGCGCACCCGGTCATCCCGTTCGTGACCGAGGAGCTGTGGGCCCTGCTGCCCGGCACCGAGGGGCTGCTGGCGACGGGCAAGCTGCCCGCACCCGACGGCGCGCTCGTCGATCCCGAGGCCGAGGCGCAGATGAGTCAGGCGATCGAGGCGATCCGGATCCTGCGCGGCTGGCGCGACTCGGTCGGCGTCCGACCGGGGGCGATCGTGCCGGCCACCTTGAACGCCCGGGGCTACGAGGCGACCACCGAGCGGGTCGCCGCACTCGCCCGGTTCGCCTTCGACGGCGCCGGCGACGGCGGCCGCGCCGGAGGCGAGGTGGCGAGCGTCGCCGTCCCCGGCGGCACGGTGGCCGTGCTGGAGTCCGCCGAGGTCGACCTCGGGGCGGCCGAGCGGCGCCTGGAGGAGCGGCGCGCGACGCTGCGCAGCGAGATCGAGCGCGCCGAGCGCAAGCTCTCCAACGGGGGCTTCGTGGCGAAGGCGCCGCCGGCGGTGGTGGAGGGCGAGCGCGCGAAGCTCGAGCGCCTCCGCGCGGAGCTCGAGGCGCTGTGAGCGCACGCCACTGCTCGACCGGCCTGGGCGTCGGCAGAGCGCGAGGCTGGAGCGCGCGCGACGCGGAAGGCTGGCTGCTGTCGCTCGAGCTCTTCGGCATGCGCTTCGGCCTGGACCGGATGCGCCGGCTGATGACCGCCCTCGACGCGCCGCACGAGCGCTTCTCGTCGATTCACGTCGTCGGCACGAACGGCAAGTCCTCGACGGTCCGGATGATCGCCGCGCTGCTGCGCCACCACGGCGTTCGCACCGGCGCATACCTGTCGCCGCACCTCGTGTCCTTCGCCGAGCGCATCCGTGTCGATGGGGCGGACATCTGCCCCGAGCAGTTCGCCGCCGCGGTCGCGCGCGCGAGCCGCGCGACGCAGCTCGTCAACCGAACGCTGGACGCCGACGACCGGGTGACGC
>DASYVZ010000217.1:0-6118 GCA_035936515.1 Solirubrobacteraceae bacterium
CGCTGGAGGCGTTTCTGCCGCGCCGCGGCGACGGCCTGGCGCTGTCGGCTTCGGACATCGAGACCTACCGCTCCTGCCCGCTGCGCTACAAGTTCGCGCGGGTGCTGCGGGTGCCACAGGAGCCGACGCTCAACCAGCGCTTCGGGATCCTCGTCCACCAGGTCCTCGAGCGCTACCACCAGTCGACCGTCGACTCGCTCGACGAGCTGCTCAATCTGCTCGACTGGGGCTGGCGGCGCGGCGGCTTCGGGGACTCCGACGAGGAGCGCCAGCTGCGCGCCAAGGCGGCTGCGGCGCTGCGGCGCTACTTCGAGCGCGTTACGGCTGAGCCGGTGTCGCCCGTCTGGTTCGAGCGCGCGTTCTCCTTCCGCATGGGTGCGCATACGCTGCGCGGCCGTGTCGACCGCGTCGACCGGCTCGCCGACGGCGGCTATGAGCTCATCGACTACAAGACCGGCCGCCCCCGCTCGGCCGCTGCGCTGCGCGAGGACGTCCAGCTGTCGCTCTATGCCGTCGGCGCGCGCGCGGCCTGGCAACTCGACGCGACGCAGCAGGCCTACCTCTACGTGCTCGACGACGAGAAGGTCCGCGTGCCGAGCTCGGAGATCGACGCCGGCTGGATCACCGACACCGTCGACGAGGTCGCGGGCGGGATCCTCGCGCAGGACTTCGAGCCGACGCCGTCCTACGCCGTCTGCTCGATGTGCGACTACCGCGTCGCGTGCCCGGCGGCGGAGCGCTGAGCCTGCCGGTCACACCTTCTTCAGCGGGCGGTGCGGCTCGCCCGGCAGCTCCACACCGATCCGATCGCCGGGGCGCACCTCGCCGCCGGCGATGACGATGCTCATGATGCCCGACTTCATCACCACCTCACCCGCGTCGTCGCGGTCGAGCGTCGCCTTCATCAGCCCGGGCTGGATGCCGTCGAGCTGCGCGCACGGGTTGCGCAGCCCGGTGACCTCGACGATCGCCTGGTCGCCGAGGTGCAGCTTCGTCCCGACCGGCAGCGCGAGCAGGTCGACGCCCGCCGTCGTGACGTTCTCGCCCATCTGACCGGGCCGCAGCCCCGGGAACCCGTCCCCGGCGAGCTCGTCGTGCAGCTCGCTGTGGATCAGGTGGACCTGGCGCAGGTTGGGCTTCGCCGGGTCGCGGCGGGCGTGCGAACGGTGCTTGACGGTCTCGCCGCTGTGCGCGTCGCCCTCGACCCCGAGGCCCTCGAGCAGGCGGATCGACTCGGCGTTGGGCTTCGTCATCGTGTGGCCGGCGCTCGCGCTGACGGCCACGACGACGCCGCCGGTGCGCTGCTCGGCCACGGTGCTTCGGCTCGCTCAGCGGTCGGGCGGACCCTGCTGGCGCAGGAAGCGCTGGAACTCGCTGGCGATCGCGTCCCCGGAGGGCAGATCGCCGGCTCCGAGCGAGGACGTGTCGCGCTCGGCGTCCTGCTCGAGGCGCTCGACGAACGCCTGCACGTCGGGATCGGACTGGACCGCGACGCCGATCTGGCGCTCGTACTCCTCGGTCGCCGTCTCGAGCAAGGTCGCGTCGACCGCGATCGCGACGAGGCTCTCGATCTTGCGCACGAGCGCGAGCGCTGCCTTGGGGTTCGGCGCGGCGGCGACGTAGTGGGGCACCGCGGCCCACAGGCTCGCCGCCGGCAGTCCGGCCTCCATGCAGGCGGTGTGCAGGACGCCGACGATCCCGGTCGGCCCCTCGTACGTGGTCTCCCTGACGGCAAGCTTGTCGACGAGCGCCGCGTCGGACGCCAGGCCGGTGATCGAGACCGGGTGCGTGTGCGGGACGTCGGCGAGCAGGGCCCCGATCGTGACGACGAGCTGGGTGCCCAGCGCCTCGGCGAGATCGACGAGGTTCCGGCAGAAGGTCTTCCAGCGCACCGACGGTTCCGGGCCCTGCACGACGATGAGGTCGCGCGATGCGCGCGGCACCCGGGCGGCGAAGATCTCGATGCCCGGCCAGGTGATCTCGCGCTTGCCCTCGGCCGTGAAGCCGATGTGCGGGCGGGTGGACTGAAAGTCGTAGAACTCCTCGGGGTCGAGGCGCGCGAAGCGCTCTGCGCCGAGCGACTCCCCGATGAACGTCAGCGCGGCCGAGGCGGCGTCGCCGGCGTCGTTCCAACCGCTGAAGGCGACGATCATCGCGGGTGCTCGCAGGCCGTCGGGGCGGCTCTCCCAGATCAGGGGCTGCATCCGATTGAAGGTACATCATGGGCGAGTGGACGCTCGCTGCATGAACCGATGACGATCGCGACCCTGCGCCCCGGGCAAGAGGTCGACGGCGTCTTTGCGTGCACGCGCAAGGACCGCCTGCTGTCGCGCTCCGGCACGCCCTACCTCGCCGTCGAGCTGCGCGACCGCACGGGCGCAGTGCAGGGCCGCGCGTTCCGCGATGCGGACGTGCTGGCGGGGCGCTTCGAGCGCGGCGACCTCGTCCACGTGGCTGGCCGCGTCGAGCGCTTTCGCGACGAGCTGCAGGTCGAGCTGCGATCGATCGGCCGCACACGCGAGGGCGAGGCCGACCCCGCCGCCTTCCTGCCGGTCGCCTATCGCGACCTCGACGAGCTCGACGGCTTCCTCGAGCACCTGGCGCGCGAGGTCCACGATCCTGGGCTGAAGGCGCTGCTGTCGGTGCTGTTGGCCGACGCGGCGCTGCGCGCCGACTGGCGCCGCGCACCGTGCACGCGCAACGGCCACCACGCGTACCTCGGGGGCCTGCTCGAGCACACGGTCGCGGTCGGCACCCTCGTCGTCGAGACCTGCGTGCTGCACCCGCGCCTCGACGGCGACCTGCTGATGACCGCCGCGCTCGTGCACGACCTCGGCCGCACGCGCGAGTTCACGTACGGCGCGGAGATCGGCCTGACGCAGGCGGGGCGCCTATTGGGGCACATCGAGCTCGGGCTGGCGCTGCTGCGCGAGCGCGCCGCCGGCGTGGCCGCGCTGAGCGACGAGCGCCGGATCGCGCTGCAGCACTGCGTGCTGTGCCACCACGGCCCGGAGCCGGCGCCGGGGCGGCGCTTCGCGTCGGCGGAGGCTCTGGCGCTGCACCGGCTGAACGCGCTCGATGCGGGCGTCAAGGGGGCTCTGGAGCACGGGTTGCCGTAGGACCCGCCGGGCTCCGAACCACCTGCCTCAGCGATGGGTTTCGCCGGCGCCCGCGCCCGCGGCAGCCTCGGAGTCGTCACCGAGCCGCAGAGCCCGCGCCACCAGGCGCCACGCCACGAACAGCAAGAACAGTCCGAACCCCACCTCCAGCGCGCGCTGCGGCACGGCGTTGGCGATCGCCACGCCGGCCAGCGCCCCCGCCACGGCGACGACGCCGAGCACCGCGCCCGTCCGCACGTCGACGTTGCCGTGAGCATGCTGACGCACCGCGCCCACCAGCGCGACCGGGATGATCGCCAGCAGCGAGGTCGCCTCGGCGTCGAGCTGGCTCAGGCCAAGGCCGATCGTCAGCGCCGGCACGAACAGCGTGCCGCCACCGACGCCGAGCAGCCCGGCGACGACGCCCGCCGCCAGGCCGATGAGGATCGCCTCGATCACACCCCGGCCAGCATGGCGACCGCGACCGCGCTCAGCACGGCCGCGAAGAGGAGCGAGATCGACCTCGCGGAGATCCGTGCCTGCAGCTCGGTCCCGATCAGAACCCCCGCAACGGCCGGCAGCCCGACCAGCAGCCCCTCGCGGATATGCACGTTCCCGTAGGCGCCGTGCGCTGCCGTCGCGACGGCAGCGATGATCACGATCGCCGCGAGCGAGGTGCCGGTTGCCAGGCGCTCGCCGAAGCCGCACCACAGCACGAGCAGCGGGACGATGAGAATGCCGCCGCCGACGCCGAAGAGCCCGCTGAACAAGCCGGCGGCGGTGCCGATCGCCGCCAGCCTGAGCGTTCGGCGTCCGGCCATGCGCGCCATACTACGAGCCATGTCCGCCGCCGCCACGCTCGCCGAGGCGCTCGCCCCGCTGCGCTCCGATCCCGCGCGCGCCGCGGTCCTGCTCGACATCGACGGCACGCTCGCGCCGATCGTGCGCCACGCCGCCGACGCCGCCGTCCCCGAATCGACGCGCACGCAGCTCATCGCGGTCGCCAAGCGCTATGCCGTCGTCGGCTGCATCAGCGGCCGCCGTTCCTCGACGGCGCGCCAGATGGTCTCGCTCGGCTCGATCGCCTACGTCGGCAACCACGGGGCCGAGCTCCTGGCGCCGGGTGGCACGCAGCCCGAGATCGACCCCGAGGTCGCCGCCCACGAGCGCAGCGTCCGTGACTTCGCCTCCGCCGCCTACACCACCGACGTGCAGCGCCTGCGCGTGCGCAGCGAGGACAAGGGGTCGATCATCGCCTTCCATTGGCGCGGCGCGCCGGACGAGGACGCCGCCGAGAGCGCCGTGCGCGCGATCGCCGAGCAGGCGCAGGCCGATGGGCTGTGGATCCACTGGGGGCGCAAGGTGCTCGAGCTGCGCCCGCCGGTCGAGCTCGACAAGGGCCGCGGTGCGCGCCGGCTGGTCGACGGGCGCGACCTGGCCGCGGCGCTGTACGTCGGCGACGACACGACCGACCTCGATGCGTTCGCCGGGCTGCGCGCTTGCGTCGAGGAGGGGCAGCTCGGCACCGCGATCTGCGTCGGCGTGCGCTCCGAGGAGACGCCGGCGCAGCTCGAGGAGGGCGCCGACCTGCTCGTCGACGGGCCACCCGGCGTCGTCGAGCTGCTCCGCGCGCTGGCGACCTGAAGGACGGCCCATGCGCTTCGTCGACTTCCTCCGCGCCGCGGTCCTGCTCTGTGGCGGGTCGGCAACGGCGCTGGCGGCGGTCACGGTCGTCGGCGCCAGCTCCACCGACGACGCCGTGCTCGCGGGCTTCGTCATCGGCTGGTGGTTCGTCGCGTCGATGATCGGCATGTGGCTCGGCCGACGGGCGGAGACCAACTCGCCGATCGCCCAGCTGCTGGCCGCGGCGAAATCGACGAACTCCCTCCCGGAGCAGCGCCCGGGCAGCCTGCTGCTCAACCGGATGTGGCCGCTGCTGGTATCGACGATCCTGGCCCTCGGGCTCGGCCTCGTGGCCCCGCAGATCCCGGCGATCGCGTGCGGCTTCGCAATCATCGGAGCGCTCGCGTGGCGCCGACAGGAAGCGGCCGTCACCGCGATCGAGGAGCGCGACGGCGTCGCCTTCTACGTCGAGCCGACGTCTCCGCTCAAGCCGATCAAGCTCGTCCGCGCCCCCGGTTTTCGGCGCGACATGGCGACGGTGAACCGCGCCGCACGCTGAGCATCACAGCAGGCTGACGATCCCCACGAGCAGCGGCGCGAGCACGAGCGCCGGCAGGAAGTTGCCGACCTTGACGTCCTTGAGGTCGAGCAGGCGCAGAGCGATCCCGATGATCAGCACGCCGCCCGTCGACGTCATCGCAGCGAGCGCTTCGCCGCGCAGGATGTCCGCGAACAGGCCGGCGCCCAGCGTCAGCGCCCCCTGCACGACGAGCACCGTCACCGCGGCGAACGCCACGCCCGCGCCGAGCGTGGAGGCCAGCGCGATCGAGGCGAAGCCGTCGAGCAGCGACTTCGTCGCCAGCGGCTCGATATTGCCGCGCAGCCCGTCCTCGAAGGAGCCGACCACCGTGAGCGGGCCGACGCAGAACAGCAGGCTCGCCGTGAAGAACGCCTCGCTCACGGTGGACTCGTCGCGCGCACGGCGGCTCGCGTCGCGCGAGCGCGCAGCCCCCCGCTGGATGCGGTCGCCGAGGCGCGCCAGGCGGGCCTCGATCCCGATCGCCTCCCCGATCAGGCCGCCGAGCAGGATCGCGCCGAGCACGTACAGCGGGCTCGTGTCGCGCCAGGCGAGCGCGAGATCGACGCCGATCACGGCGGTGACGAGCCCGAGGCCGGCGAGCACGCGCTGCTGCAGGCCGCTGCCGAGCCGGCTGCCGACGGCGACGCCGATTCCCGTCCCCACCAGCACGGCACCGACGTTGACGAACGTGCCGACCATCGATGCGGGAGGATGGCACGGTGGGTGCAGAGTGATGGCCGCGGCCGATGTCCTCATCGTCTCGCTCGGATCGACGGCCGGGCTGCGCGCCGCCGACGAGGCGCTCGCCGGTGCGCTG
>DASYVZ010000218.1:0-4630 GCA_035936515.1 Solirubrobacteraceae bacterium
TCGACGACAAGAAGGAGGTCGCGATGCAGAAGGTCGACGAGCTCAAGCAGAAGCTGCCCGGCGACGGCAGCGGCGAGGGCGGCCCGGGCATCGGCGAGAAGGTCAAAGACAAGATGCCCGACAAGGAGGCCGTCAAGGGCAAGCTGCCCGACGGCCAGGCGATGAAGGACAAGCTGCCCGACGGCGGTCCGTCCAAGGAGGAGGCCAAGGCCAAGGCGCAGGACGCCACGCAGGCCGCCAAGAACCACCCCGGCGCGGTCGTGGCGGGCGCGGCGGCAGCCGGACTGGCCGCAGGGCTGGCGCTACCCGAGACGGACGTCGAGCGCGAGAAGCTCGCTCCGCACGCGCAGGAGGCCCGTCAGCAGGTCAAGGGCAAGGTCCAGGGCACGGTGGCGCAGGTCAAGAGCGGTGTACAGGACGCGGTCGACAGCACCGCCGACGCCGTGCGCGAGCAGGCCCAGCAGCAGGGCGGCAAAGCCGGCGAGGTCGCCGAGAAGGCCGCTGACAAGACGCAGGAGCAGACCAGCCGGATGTAGCAGCCGCATGTGAGACGCGAGGGGCGCGCCGGCGTCGCCGGCGGGTTCGACGCTCAGCCGGGTCCACCGGCGTGGACTGGAGCTAGACCCCGAGCTTGGCGCGCACGATGCGCGTCACCTCGGCGCCGTCGGCGCGGCCCTTCGTCTCACGCATGACGTGGCCGATGATCGCCCCGATCGCCTTCATGTTGCCGCCCTTGATCTTCTCGGCGGCATCGGCGTTGGCGGCGAGCGCGGCGTCGACGATCGGGTCCAGCGCGTCCTCGCCACCGCTCATCGCCGCGAGGCCCTCGGTCTCGACGATCTGCGCCGGGTCGCCGCCCTCGGTGACGAGCCGGTCGAGCACGAGCTTTGCGTTACCGACGGTCACGGCCTTGGAGCCGACGAGGGCGACGAGCTTGGCGAGCGCCTCGGGCCGCACCTTGGAGGCGTTGGGATCCTCCTCGCCGACGCGCGCGACGAGCTCGTTGCAGACCCAGTTGGCCAGCGGCTGCGCCTCGGCGCCGTCGGAGCGCAGCGCCGCCTCGAAGTAGTCGCCGAGCTCCGTGCGCCAGGCCAGCTGGCGGGCGCTCGCCGCGCTGACGCCGAGCTCCTGCAGGCGCTCCTCGCGCGCGGCCGGCAGCTCGGGCAGCGCGTCCCGCGCGGCGGCCAGCATCGCCTCCGAGGTGGCGACCGGGACGAGGTCGGGCTCGGGGAAGTAGCGATAGTCGTGCGCCTCCTCCTTGGAGCGCAGCGACGTGATCGCCTCCGTGCGCGGGTCGAAGTGCAGCGTCTCCTGGACGACGTGGTCGCCCGCACGCAGCAGCGCCTCCTGGCGCGCGATCTCGGCGTTGATGCCGCGCTCGATGAAGCGAAAGGAGTTCATGTTCTTCAGCTCGGTCTTGGTGCCGAGCTCGGTCGCGCCGACCGGCCGGATCGAGATGTTCGCGTCGCAGCGCAGCGAGCCCTCCTCCATGTTCACGTCGCTGACGCCGAGCTGGCGCAGGGTCGTGCGCAGGAGCGTCAGCCACTCGCGCGCCTGCGCAGCGGAGCGCACGTCGGGCTCGGTGACGATCTCGGCCAGCGGCGTGCCGCCTCGATTGAAGTCCACGACCGAGGCGTCGGAGCCGTGGATGCGCCCGCTGGAGCCGGCGTGGATGAGCTTGGCGGCATCCTCCTCGAGGTGCACGCGGTGGATGCGCACGTCGCCGAGATGCCCACCGCGGCACAGCGGCTCGTCGTACTGGCTGATCTGGTAGCCCTTGGGCAGGTCGGGATAGAAGTAGTTCTTGCGATGGAAGATCGACCGCGGGGCCAGCTCCGAGCCGAGCGCGAGGCCGATCATCAGCCCGAAGTGGATCGCCTGCGCGTTGGCGCGCGGCAGCGTGCCGGGCAGGCCGAGGCAGACCGGGCAGGTCAGCGTGTTGGGGGGCTCGCCGAAGGAGAGCGCGCAGCCGCAGAACATCTTCGTCTTCGTCGCGAGCTGCACGTGGATCTCCAGCCCGATGACCGGCTCGAACTCGCTGCCGGTCATGGCGTCACCTCCCGTGCGGCCACTGGCGCGAGGTTCCGGAAGCCGATCGCCTGCTCGAGCGCGTAGGCCGACTCGAGGATCCGGTTCTCGCTGAACGCCGGTCCCGCGAGCTGAAAGCCCGTCGGCAGCCCCTCACTCAGGCCGTTGGGGATCGAGATCGCCGGGATTCCGGCGAGCGACATCGGCACGGTGCAGTAGTCGTTGAGGTACATCGCCAGCGGGTCGGCGGTCTTCGCGCCCAGCTCGAACGCGACGCTCGGCGCGGTCGGGGTCACGACGAAGTCGAACTCGGCGAACGCGGCGCGAAAGTCGTCGGCGATCTTCGTGCGCACACGCTGGGCCCGCCCGTAGTAGGCGTCGTAGTAGCCGCTGGACAGCGAGTACGTGCCGAGCATGATGCGCCGCTTGACCTCGGTGCCGAAGCCCTGGCTGCGGGTCTTCGTGTACATCCCGACGAGGCCCCCGTTCTCGACGCGCGCGCCGTAGCGCACCCCGTCGTAGCGCGCGAGGTTCGAGGAGGCCTCGGCCGGCGCCAGCACGTAGTAGGCGCTCAGCGCGTGCGGCGCGTGCGGCAGCCGGCAGGTGTGGATCGTGGCGCCGAGCCCCTCCGCAACCCTCAGCGTCGCGTTGAAGGTCTCCAGCACACCGGCGTCGATCCCCATCCCCTCAGCCGTCAGCTCCTCCGGCACGCCGAGGCGGATCCCCTCCAGCGAGCGCGCCGACGGGCGCGCGATCTCGCCGGGAAAGCCGATCGAGGTCGAGTCGCGGTCGTCCTGACCGACCATGTGGCGCAGCAGCAGCGCGGCGTCGGTCACGTCGCGCGTGAGCGGCCCGGCCTGATCCAGCGAGGAGGCGAAGGCGATCATCCCGTAGCGGCTGACGGTGCCGTAGGTGGGCTTGAGGCCGACGATCCCGCACAGCGCGGCGGGCTGGCGGATCGAGCCGCCGGTGTCGGTGCCCAGTGCCCAGGGCGCCGACCCGCCCGCGACGGCGGCCGCGCTGCCGCCGCTCGACCCACCCGGGACGCGCGCGCGGTCCCAGGGATTCAGGACGGGTCCGAAGGCGGAGTTCTCGTTGGAGGAGCCCATCGCGAACTCGTCCTGATTGGTCTTGCCCAGCAGCGGCGCGCCCGCGGCGGCCAGGCGCGCCACGACGCTGGCTGTGTAGGGCGGCCGGTAGCCCTCGAGGATCTTCGAGCCGGCCTGGCTCGGCACCCCCTCCGTGCAGAAGAGATCCTTGACGGCGAGCGGCACGCCGCCCAGCGGCCGGTCGCCGGACGGCTCCTGCGGCGCCTCGTCTGCGACCCACAGGTACGCGTTGAGGTCGTCCGCCGCCGCCGCCGCGCGGTAGGCGTCGAAGACCTCCGCGGCGCTGCAGTCGCCGCGACGGATCGCCTCGGCGGCGCCGGCGGCGGTCAGCGTCGTGAGCTCGGTGGCGGTCATCGCGAGAACCCGCGTTCTTCGGGCCTGCCGCACACGACGGTCGAGCGCTGGCGCTCGGTCACTCGTCGACCGCGTCGGCTTGTGGGCTCGGCACGAGAAAGCCGTGCTCGGCCACGACGGGGGCGCTGCGCAGCGCGACCTCACGCGGCAGCGACGGCGCCACCACGTCGGGACGCAGCGCGTTCGAGACCTCGACGACGTGCGTCGTCGGCGGCACGCCCGCCAGGTCGAGCTCGCCGATCTTCTCGATGTGGCCGAGCACGTGGGAGAGCTCCTCGCTCATGCGGCCGACCTCCTCGTCGCTCAGCTCGAGCCGCGCGAGGCGCGCGACGTGCAGCACCTGTTCCCGGTCGATCATCGGCGTCGATTCTAGGCGGCGGCGGAGCGAATGCTCCCCGCGAGCGCCCCGACCGCGCGACCGACCTCCGACTCCGCGAGGTTCGCGTACCCGATCACGAGGGCGGGATGCTCGGCGCCGACGCCTTCGAGAGCGACCCCGGCGGCACGAGCCGCGGCGAGCACTTCGGCTTCGTCGAGTTCGCCGGGCAGACGCAGTACGACGAACAGACCCGCGGCGGCACCGTGCACGCTCAGCTGCGGAAGCTGCCTGGCCAGCTCGGCAAGCAGCGCGTCGCGGCGGCGGCGGTAGTGGCGGCGCTGGCGGCGCAGGTGGCGGTCGAGCTCGCCGCGCTGGACGAGGTCCGCCAGCGCGAGCTGGTGCAGCGAGCCGGGCATGCCGCCGCGCCGGCGCTGAAGGTCGGCAAGCGGCGCAACGAGGTCGCGCGGCACGGCGAGCCAGCCGAGACGGGTCCCCGGCGCGAGCGACTTGCTCGCCGAGCCCGCGTACACGACGAGATCGGGGGCGAGCCCCTGCAGCGATCCGATCGGATCGCGGTCGTAGCGGTACTCGGCGTCGTAGTCGTCCTCCACGACGAGCGCGCCCCGCTGCCGTGCCCATTCGACGAGCGCCGCGCGCCGCCGCGGCGACATGACCGCGCCGCTCGGATACTGGTGCGCAGGCGCGACGGCGACGGCGCCGACGTCCGGATGCGCGGCGAGGCTGTCGACGACGAGACCCTGCTCGTCCACCGGCAGCGGCGTGGCGGCCAGACCGGCGTCGCGCGCGGTCTCAGTCACGC
>DASYVZ010000219.1:0-2186 GCA_035936515.1 Solirubrobacteraceae bacterium
CAGCCGCCGCGCCGCCGCCAGCGCCGGCTTGAACGTCGGGTCGCGCATGAGCGCGTGGCGGATCCCTTCGCCGAGGATGCCGGGCTCGCCGCGGGAGGCGCCGAGCACCGTCCAGACGTGCTCGATGACGTCGTCGCCGCGGCGCGGGGGTGCCTCGCGGCGGCGCGCGGTCAGCCCGCCCATCCCGCGTTCGAGCGCCAGCAGCGTGCCGCCGCCGAGGTCCGAGCGCAGCTCGACGCCGGAAAGGCCGGGCACGCTCATGTCGCCGACGGGCTCCAGGCGTAGCTCAACATCGCCGCCACGCGTGCGCGCGCGTCCGCGCAGCAGGTCGCCGTGGCGGTTCAGGCACTCCGCGCGCCAGCCCAGCCGCGAGCACATCCAGCCGGTCAACAGCAGCGCCGACACGAGCGAGTCCTGGCGGTAACGCACCGAGAGCTTGGAGAGGGCGTGCAGCTCGGGGCGCCGCACCGGCGGGTCGTACGCGGCGGCCAGGCGCTCCCGCCACGGGGTGCAGCGCAGCCAGGCCAGATCGACGACCTCGCCGCGCTCGGCGAGCTGGCAGTCGCGCTCCAGCGCGGCGGCGACATCGGGCGCATCGACGGCGTCGAGCAGCACGACCTGGGCCAGCGGGTCCCCGCCGGCGCGCCCGGTCGTCAGCGCGTCGACGGCCTGCGCATGGCCGTGCGGCGACCAGACAGCCGTCGGCAGGTCGGTCACGACGAGCGGGTCGACGATCGTGTCCAGATCGCGCAGGTGGCGCTCGCCGACGTCGACGACGACCAGCTCGCGCATCGCAGCGAACTCGCCCGGCCGCGGATCGCCCTCGATCGTGATCGTCGCCTGCGCGTCGATCGTCGACCGGTTCGCCTCGACGGCGCAGACGACGGTGCGCGAGGCGTGGTAGCGCCCGACACGGCGCAGCCGGTTGGCGATCTCGCCGCTCCACTCGCGCTCGACGACGCAGACGAGGTTCAGCGTGCGGGCGGGGACGCAGTGGTCGGCGGTCGCGTGGCACTCTGCGACGAGCCGCCGCAGCGCGCCTTCGATCGCGCTCGGCGAGGTGTCCTGCTCGCGCCAGACGGCGTCGGTGGTCACGGATACACCGGGCGAGCCATCAGATCATCCGCCAGCGCGCCTGGCCGATCAGCAGGTTCTCCGCCTCCTCCGGGCCCTGTGAGCCCGCGGGATACTGCGCGAGCTGCCCCGACTCCGCCTCCCACGCCTTGATGATCGGGTCGACGATGCGCCACTGCGCCTCGACCTCGTCGTTGCGGGTGAAGAGCGTCGCGTCGCCGCGCATGGCGTCGATGATGAGCCGCTCGTAGGCCTCCGGCGACTCCGACAGGAACGCTGTCCCGTAGAGGAACTCCATGTTCACGGTGCGTATCGCCATCCGCGTGCCGGGGATCTTCGCGCCGATCGACAGCGACACGCCCTCGTTGGGCTGCACGGTGAGGACGAGGACGTTGGGACGCACGCCGGTCGACATCTCCGGCCCCTGGAACGCGACGTGCGGCACCGGCTTCAGGGTGACTGCGATCTCGGTCACCTTGCGGGCAAGGCGCTTGCCCGTGCGCAGGTACATCGGAACGCCTGCCCAGCGCCAGTTGTGGACCTCGAGGCGCAGCGCCGCGTACGTTTCGGTCGTGGAATCCTCCGGCACGCCGGCCTCCTGCAGATAGCCGGGTGCCTTCCGCCCGGCCACGATCCCCGGCGCGTACTGCCCGCGCACCGCCATCGCGGGCACGTCGAGCGGCGTCGGCGCGCTGATCGCGCGCAGGACCTTGACCTTCTCGTCGCGCACCGGGTCGGCCTCGAAGGCCACCGGCGGCTCCATGCACAGCAGCGAGAGCAGCTGCAGCATGTGGTTCTGGACGAGGTCGCGCAGCGCCCCGGCCGAGTCGTAGTAGCCCGCCCGCGAGCCGATCCCGATGTCTTCGGCCATCGTGATCTGCACGTGGTCGACGTAGTTCGCGTTCCAGATCGGCTCGAACATCGTGTTGGCGAACCGCATCGCGAGGATGTTCTGGACGGTCTCCTTGCCGAGGTAGTGGTCGATGCGGAACACCGACTCCGGTGGGAAGACGTCGCTGAGGACGTCGTTGAGCTCCTTGGCCGTCGCCAGGTCGGAGCCGAACGGCTTCTCGACGACCACGCGACGCCAGGTCTCGGGCGAGTCCTCAGCG
>DASYVZ010000220.1:0-5435 GCA_035936515.1 Solirubrobacteraceae bacterium
ATCCTCGATGCCGCGATCGTCAACGTCGCGATTCCCTCGATCGGCCGCGACCTGCAGTTCTCCGAGGAGAACCTGACCTGGATCCCGAACGCCTACGCGCTGACGTTCGGCGGCTTTCTGCTGCTCGGCGGGCGGATGGCCGACTTGCTCGGTCGCCGGCGCCTGTTCATGGTCGGCCTCGTGCTCTTCTCGGTCGCGTCGCTGTTCGGCGGGCTGTCCAACAGCGAGGAGCAGCTCATCGCCGCTCGAGCGCTGCAGGGTCTGGGGGCGGCGTTGCTGGCGCCGTCGGCCCTGTCGATGGTCACGAACATGTTCGCGGAGGGCGCGGAGCGCAACAAGGCGCTCGGCGTGTGGGGCGCGGTGTCGGGCTCGGGCGGCGCGGCGGGGGTGCTGCTGGGCGGCCTGCTGACCGAGTACGCGGGCTGGGAGTGGGTGCTGTGGGTCAACGTGCCGATCGGCGTCATCGCCGCGATCCTCGCGCCGCGCCTGCTCGTCGAGAGCCGCCGCGAGACCGACCTGCGCCACTTCGACGCGTTCGGCGCGATCACCGTCACCGCCGGGCTGTCGCTGCTCGTCTTCGCGCTCGTCGACACGATCAACGAGGGCTGGGGCTCGACTCAGACGCTCACGCTGTTGGCGGTGGCGCTCGCGCTGCTCGTCACGTTCGTGTGGATCGAGCTGCGCTCGCGAGACCCGCTGATGCCGTTCGGCATCTTCCGCCTGCGCACGCTCACTGGGGCCAACCTCGTCGGCCTGCTCGTCGGCGCGGCGCTGTTCGCCATGTTCTTCTTCCTGTCGCGCTACATGCAGGAGGTGCTCGGCTACAGCGCGCTGAAGGCCGGGCTCTCCTACCTGCCGCTCGGCCTCACGATCATCGCCGCGGCCGGCATCGCCTCCGTGCTCGTGACGAAGCTCGGCTTCAGGCCGGTGCTGCTCGGCGGACTCGTGCTCGTCACGCTCGGCCTGTTGTGGTTCTCGCGCGTCCCCGTCGAGGGGGTCTACGTGACAGATCTCCTCGGGCCGATGCTGATCTGTGCCGTCGGGCTCGGACTGGCGTTCGTGCCGGTGACGATCGCGGCCGTGACCGGGGTGTCGCAGGACGAATCCGGCCTTGCCTCGGGGCTCATCAACACGTCACAGCAGATCGGCGGCGCCCTCGGACTCGCGGTGCTCGGAACGATCGCCGCCGCGAAGGCGACCGATCTCGTGACGGCGGCGCAGGGCGCGCCGGCGGCGCTGCCCGGCGCGCTGACGGACGGATTTCAGCTCGCGTTCCTCGTCGGCGCGGGCTTCTCGATCCTCGGCATCATCGCGACACTGGTACTCGTGCGCGCGGAGGATTCCAAAGCGATCGTCGGGGCCAATCCCGCCGAGCTGCCGGTGGCCTGAGGGGCGGCCAGGGGCATCGCGCCCGCGCGCCGCCGCTCAGGCGCGCCCGTCTTGCTCGTCGACGTCGAGCGCGAACTCGTGCTCGCCGAGCAGCACGACGAGCGGCTCGCCGGCGCGGCCGGCGATCCCCAGCGGGACCGCCGGATCGCTCGTCTCGTAGTCGGCGGCGACGACGCTGGCGCCCGGCAGCAGCGCGGCGAGGTCGCGCACGACGCGGCCGAGCATCTCCAGCCCGCCGAGCACGCCGGCGACGCGGCCGGCGGCAGCGTCGACCTCGAACGCCGGCAGGCGGCGCATGAGCGGAAGGTCTGGCAGCACGAGGTCGCTGGCGGCATCGTGCGCGATCTCGCGCACGCCCGCCGCGTCTCGCACGACGATCGCGCGTAGCCGCTCGCACTCGACGATCGCCGGGTGCGGGCCATCAAGCGCGATGCTCACGCGCAGCGCCCCGGTGCCGTGCAGCAGCTCGCGCGCGAGCGCGAGCGCGAGCAACCCGGGCTCGCCTGTGCTCTTGTCGTCTGCTGGCACGCCCAGGCTACGCCGACTCGAGGCGCGCGTGCGTGAAGCGGTGCAGCGGGCCGGCGAGCCAATCGGCGTCGCCGTAGCGCGCACGCAGCGCGGCCGGCACGGCGGCGTGGTCGTAGCCGACGCGGCGATGCTCGATCCTGCCGTCGTCGTGCAGCACGGCGTAGGCGGCGCGATGGTCGCCGTCGAAGGGCATCCCGACGCTGCCGGGGTTGACGAGCTCGATCTGCCCGACCGAGGAGGTACGGGCGAACGGCAGGTGGGTGTGGCCGAAGATCAGGCGTCGGTCGGTGACCCCATCGAGCAGCTCGGCCTCGTCGTCGGCGGGCTCCGGCATGAACGAGCGGACGTCGCTGACCGGCGAGCCGTGCCAGGCGCGCGTGCCGTCGCCGAGCGAAGCGCTCTGCGGCAGCGCGTTGAGCTCGTCGACGAGCTCGGCGCCCAGCGCCTCGCGCGCGGCGGCCGCCGCGGGGCGCACGGGCTCGGGTGCGGCGTCGGGATCAGCCGTCCAGCGCTCGCCGTTGCCGCGGATCCAGGTGGCCCGCTCAAGACCCTGCAGGCGGTCGACGGTGGCCTCGGGCCACGGCCCGAAGAGCGCGACGTCGCCGCCGACGAGGTACGTCTCGACACCCTGCTCGGCGGCGTCGGCGAGAACCGCATCGAGCGCCAGGAGGTTGCCGTGGACGTCGTAGATGAGTGCCTGCATGTCCGTAGTGTTACCTGCGGTGGATGATCTCGCCCTGACCGGCCCTACGCTGCGCGTGCGCATCCCGCGAGAGGAGGATGCCGCGGCGCTGTTTGAGCAGGCGTCCGATCCTGAGGTCACGCGCTGGTTCTCCTGGGGGCCCTACTCGTCGGAGGCAGAGGCGCGCTCGTACCTTGCGCGCCTGCCGGCGCAGCGTACGCGCGGCGAGCACTTCGATCTCGTCGTCGAGCACCTCGAGGCCGGGCCGATCGGCATCACCGGGCTCGGCGAGCTGGCCGTCCGCGACCGCCGGGCCGTGATCGGCACCTGGCTCGGCCGACGCTGGTGGGGAACCGGGGCCAACGAGGAGGCCAAGGCGCTCATGTGCCACCTCGCCTTCGTGCTGCTGGGCCTGGATCGCCTGGGGGCGTACTCGAACGTCCACCATGAACGGTCGCAGCGCGCGCTTGAGCGCATCGGCTTTCGCCGCGAGGGCGTCCTGCGCGGCTATCACCGCCACGGCGACCGCGCGCTGGACGTGGTGGTCTTCGCGCTGCTGCGCGGCGAATGGGAGGCGGGTGGGCTGTTCGCGCTCCCGGTGACGGTGACGGGCACTCCGCCGCCCACGTTCGTCGTGGGCGGGTGATGCGCGGCATCGAGCGAGGGGTCCGTTCGCCCTGTTTGCTCGTCGCGCCGCGGCATCGGGCTCAGCCCCGTCGAGCCTCCCAGCTGAAGCCACGCACCGCCAGCACGATCCCGAGCGCGGCCCAGATGAGCACGACCGCGAGGTCGTCGAGGTGGTCGGCGAACGCGGCGCCGGTGACGATCGCCGCGGAGAGACCGTCGATGAGGTGCGTCAGCGGGAGCACCTGGGCGATGTCGCGCAGGAACGCCGGCGCGCTCTCGGCGTCGTAGAAGACGCCGCTCACCACGATCACCGGCAGGAAGATCGCGTTGACGTAGGCCGGCGCGGAGTCGAAGTTCGGAATCGCGTGCGACAGTGCGACGCCGAGCGCGGCGAGGCAGACGACGCCGGCCGCGACGAACGTCACGAGCATGAGCCAGTCGTGGGGCAGGCCGACGCCGAAGAGCACGGCACCCGCACCGATGACGATCGCCAGCTGGATCGCCGTGTTCGTGACCGCGTGCGCGGCGAGGCTCGCCAGGTAGTTGCCGCTCGGCAGCGGCGTTCCGCGCAGGCGCTTGAGGATTCCCTGCTCGCGCAGGAAGACGAGGTTCATCGCGAGCGCCACGAAGGTGGTGGTCATGATGCTCATCCCCGCGATGCCCGGGACGATGATGTCGAGGTCCTCCTGGCTGCCGGCGAAGATCGCGCCGAACAGGGCGAGGAACAGCAGCGGCAGCACGAAGTTGAAGAACGCGGCGCTCGGGTTGCGCCAGAACATCTTGCGCTCCAGGCGGTACTGGCGCCACGTGAGGGCGATCGCCGCGCTCACAGGGACGCCTCCTCGTGGACCTCGGCCGTGAGCTCGAGGTAGACGTCCTCGAGCGACGGGCGGCTGACGCTCAGATCGGCCAGCCCCGTGCCGCGGGCGAGCGCGGCGCTCGTGAGCTGATGCAGCAGCGCCGTCGGGTCATCGGTCTCGCGGCTGAGGAGCTCCCCGCTCTCGTCGCGCCACGCCACGCGGTACCGCGAGGAGGCGCCGACGCCGAGCTGCGCGGGAGCGCCGACGGCCAGGATGCGTCCGCCCTTGATGATCGCGACGCGGTCGCACAGCGCCTGCGCCTCGTCGAGGTAGTGCGTCGTCAGCAGCACCGTCTTGCCGAGGTCGGCGAGCGCGCGGATCGTCTCCCACGCCGCGCGCCGCGCGGCGGGATCGAAGCCGGTCGTCGGCTCGTCGAGGAAGACGAGCTCCGGGTCGCCGACGAGCGCCAGCGCGAAGTCCAGCCGCCGCGACTGCCCGCCCGACAGCTTGCGGGTGAGGACGTGCTCGCACTCGCGCAGCCCCGCGAGGTCGATGACCTCGTCGACGTCGCGCGGCGCCGGGTAGAAGCCCGCCCAATGCGTGACGAGCTCGCGCGGCGTGGCATGGCGATAGATGCCGCTGGACTGCAGCACGATGCCGACGCGCTCGCGCAGCGCGCGCGGGCGATTGCCGGGGTCGTGGCCGAGCACCGAGACGATCCCGCTCGTGCGCGGGCGGTAGCCCTCGAGC
Organism: Solirubrobacteraceae bacterium; assembly: GCA_035936515.1. Lineage (GTDB taxonomy): Bacteria > Actinomycetota > Thermoleophilia > Solirubrobacterales > Solirubrobacteraceae > CADCVQ01. The sequence goes on from DASYVZ010000220.1 coordinate 4,777, forward strand.
ACCTCGACGGTCGTCGTCTTGCCGGCGCCGTTGGGGCCGAGCAGGCCGAAGACCTCGCCGGGGGCGACGTCGAAGTCGATGCCCTGCACTGCGTGCACGTTGCCGTAGGACTTGTGCAGGTCGCGCACGAGAATGGCGGGAGCGGCGCAATCCACGGCGCACAATCATGACAAGATCGCATCCGGCGGCTTTCGTGACGCGCTGTGCCTGCATCGACATCGGTTCGAACACCACGCGGCTGCTCGTCGCGGAGCCGGTGGACGGGCGGCTGCGCGAGGTCGTCTCGGAGCGCGCGTTCACGCTGCTGGGAGCGGCGGGGGCGGTGCCGTGCCCGGTCGGGCAGGACAAGATCGCCGAGGTCGCGGCGGTCGTCGCGCGCCAGGCCGGGCTCGCCGCCGAGCTCGGCGTCGCCTCGCTGCGCGTGATCGCGACCGCCGCCGTGCGCGGCGCCGAGGACAGGGCGGTGCTCGCGAGCGCGATCGACGTCGCCTGCGGGACGCGGCTGGAGATCCTGGACGCGCGCGAGGAGGCGCGCCTGGCCTTCCAGGGCGCGATCGGAATGCTCGCGCGGTGCCCCGGCGGGCTGATCGGCGTCGTCGACGTCGGCGGCGGCTCGACCGAGCTCGTGGTGGGAACGCGGCAGGAGGGGGCGACGTGGT
>DASYVZ010000221.1:0-1601 GCA_035936515.1 Solirubrobacteraceae bacterium
GCCCGGCGACGACCCGGCGCGCCAGCCGCGCAAGGTCCTCGAGGAGGTCCTCTACGAGGTCAAGCGCGTCATCGTCGGCCAGGACGCGATGCTCGAGCGCCTGCTCGTGGCGCTGCTGACGGGCGGCCACGTGCTGCTCGAGGGCGTTCCCGGTCTGGCGAAGACGCTGACGGTGCGTACGCTCGCCGACGTCATGGGCGGCACGTTCCGGCGCATCCAGTTCACGCCCGACCTCGTCCCTGCCGACCTCGTCGGCACGCGCATCTACCGCCCCGACACCGGGCGTTTCGAGACCGAGCTCGGACCCGTGTTCGGCAACTTCCTGCTCGCCGACGAGATCAACCGGGCGCCGGCCAAGGTGCAGTCGGCGCTGCTGGAGGTCATGCAGGAGCACCAGGTCACGATCGGCACCGAGAGCTTTCCGGTGCCCCACCCGTTCCTCGTGCTCGCCACGCAGAACCCGATCGAGTCCGAGGGGACCTACCCGCTGCCCGAGGCGCAGATCGACCGCTTCCTGTTCAAGGTCGTCGTCGACTACCCGACGCTCGGCGAGGAGGCCTCCGTCGTCGGTCGCTCGCTGCGTCCGGCCGAGCACGTCGGCGTGCGCCTGTCGATGCCCGAGCTCGAGCGCTTCCAGCACGCGGTGCGCGAGATCTTCGTCGACCGCGAGGTCGTCTCCTATGCCGTGCAGCTCGTCGACGGCACGCGCCATCCGGAGCGCTACGGGCTCGACGACCTCTCGCGCCTCATCCAGTACGGCTCCAGCCCGCGCGGGGCGATCGGCATGGTCCAGGCGGGCCAGGCGCTGGCGATGCTGCGCGGGCGCCGCCATGTGCTCGTCGAGGACGTCCGGGATCTCGCGCGCGACGTGCTGCGCCACCGGCTCGTGCTCTCCTACGACGCGCTGTCGGACGACGTCAGCGCCGACGACATCCTCGACCGCCTGCTCACCGTCGTCAACGGCGGCACGCAATCGGGCGTGCCTGCCACCTCGACCGACTACGACGCGGCGTAGCGAGCACGCGCGATGAGGACCCCGATCCACGTCCTGACGAGCAACGGCGGGCAGTCGTAGGACATGGCCGCGCCGCACACCACGCTGCGCGTCCCGCCCGCGCGCCGTGCTCGATGCGGCGGACCTCGTGGCCTACCGACGGTCGGCGCGCTCCGTGTTCGCCGACCGCGCGGTCAAGACCTACGCCGTCCGCCTCTCGGACGCCACCCGGCACCCCGAGCGCTACGGGCTCCCCGAGCTCTCGGGGCTGATCGAGTTCGGGGCCAGCCCACGCGCGTCGATCGGCCTCGTGCAGGCGGCCCAGGCGCTCGCCATGCTGCGCGGGCGGACGCACGTGACGGTCGCCGACGTCCGCGACCTGGCCGCCGACGTGCTGCGTCACCGGCTGGTGCTCTCCTACGACGCGCTCGCCGACGGCGTGCGCGCCGATGACCTGGTGGCCGGCGTGCTGGAAGCGGTCCGCCCGATGGCCGCGGTCAGCCCCGCCGGAGACGAGGCGGCTTGACGCCGGACCCGATGACCACGCCGGTCGCGCGCCCCGTGCCGCCCCCGATGACGGCGCCCGCCGGGCGGCAGGGACCGGGCC